>NZ_JAOCDJ010000019.1:0-42377 GCF_029840885.1 Empedobacter sp. GD03861 | reverse complement strand
TTATGAAAAGAAGGAAGCCTTATGGAAGAATTATTATTAAATAGAAAAATAGAAGAGTCTTATCGTAGAAAATATTAACCAATAAATTAAAATTTAATTTCTGAAAATTTAATTCTCAATACTTATATCTACTTTTTACAATACTTTAATTTGCATCAAGATTTCTCGAAGGTCATATGAATTCATTTGAAAAATAATAAGAATAAAAAGAGAAAGGAAGTTTTACATTTTAAATTTAAAATCGTAATATTGCGATGTAATAAAAAGAGAAATGGGAATTACTAAAACAGAGATGTTTACAGAAGAACAAAATAGATTAGCCGTGCTGTTTAAGGTTTTGGGACATCCGGCTCGTATTGCTATTTTACAACATATTATCAATCAAAAAGCGTGTATTTGTAACGATTTGGTAGATGAATTGGGCTTAGCACAAGCAACTATTTCTCAGCATTTAAAAGAATTAAAAAATATAGGAATTATACAAGGTTCTATAGAAGGAAAGTCTGTTTGTTATTGTATTGAAGAAAAAGTATGGAATGAGATACAAAACGAATTAGTCACTTTCTTTAATCAAGAGGTGAAAGTTAAACAATGCTGTTAAAGGCATTTTTTTTTAATCTATATACATCGTAATATTACGATGAATAAAAAAGAAAATAAATTTAAAATTCAATTCATATGACACTTGAACAAATTAAAGAAATATTGCCAAATTTAGACAATGTTGAATTTCAATTAGAAGATGGAACATTTGTACCAGAACATTTCCATGTAACAGAAGTAGGGCAAATTACTAAAAATTTTATTGATTGTGGAGGAACAATACGAAACGAGAAAGCTGTGAATTTCCAACTATGGAATGCCGACGATTATGAACATCGCTTAAAACCAAATAAATTGCTTCATATCATCGAGCTTTCTGAAAAACAGTTGGGAATCGAGAACAGTGAAATAGAGGTAGAGTATCAAGCTGAAACAATTGGGAAATATGATTTAGAATTCAATGGTAAAAACTTTGTCTTAAAAAACAAACAAACAGCTTGTTTAGCAGAGGATGCATGTGGTATTCCAAATCAAAAACCAAAAGTGAAATTATCAGAGATTCAATCGTCTTGTTGCACACCAAATTCAGGATGTTGTTAAAATTCTAACTAAACAATGTATTCAATACTAAAAGAAAACATAATCAAGTTTCAAAATTTTGATCGAATATCTACCGACAGAAAGGCTGTTTTGCAGCCTTTGGTAGATTATATTCAACAGAAAATAAATGATAATCAAGCTGTAAATCTCAACTTTATTTGTACACACAATTCACGTCGAAGTCATTTTTCACAAGTTTGGGCACAGGTTTCTGCTTCGTTTTACAACATACAAAATGTATATTGTTATTCAGGTGGAACAGAAGAAACGGCGCTATTCCCGAAAGTAGTGGAAACATTAAGGAATCAAGGTTTTACTATTTTCAAAATTGAAGAAAGTACAAATCCGATTTATTCCATTAAGTTTGATGAAAATACACTTCCAATTATAGGCTTTTCAAAGAAATATGATCATCCATTCAATCCTAGAACATTCGCAGCTATTATGACTTGTTCGCAAGCAGATGGAGATTGTCCGTTTATTGCAGGAGCTGAAAAAAGAATACCGATAACATTTGAAGATCCTAAAGTTTCAGACCATACAGCAGAGCAATCAAAAGTGTATGCAGAAAGAAGTTTGCAGATAGCAACAGAAATGTTTTACGTTTTTTCTCGAGTTATATCACCCGATAATCGCTTTTTACCTGCTTCTAAAAATTCTTTATTCCACTTATAAAATTGAGATTGACTTATACTATATTTTCTACAAAGTTGGGCTATGGAGTTTCTGCTCGTTAAGCTTCCATTACAATTAAAATTTGTTCTTTGACTTCTTTTGCAAACTCAACACCATTACCATCAGGTAATTTTACATCACATAAAATAACTTCAGGAGTAAGTGTTTTAATTTTTTTTATCCCTGATTTTAAATTTTCTGCTTGATGTATTTCAAAACCTTCTAATTCGAGCTAGGAGTGTTCTGATTTTTGTTTTATCGTCTATGATTAAAATTGAATGCATTCTTATTACTTGTGAACAATGAAGGTATTATTTTATGCATATAGCTTTTATAAACTCATTATTTTTTTCTTCTTCAAACTTTTTCAAGAATTCCAAAAATATATCGAATGTGGGATTGAGTAACTTTTGAATCCATTGAAAGGAATTTGATTATTTACTATGTTTTTTATAAATCAATCGTCCGTTCTATTTTTATTTGTTCCAAAAATGCTTCGTCGTGTGATACAACGATTAGCGTTCCTTGATATTCGTTTATGGCTTTTGTCAAAATTTCAATGTTCTGAATATCTAAATTATTGATAGGTTCGTCCAAAATAATAATGTCAGGAGCTTTACTGTTTATTGTTAAACAACAAAGTAATAAACGCATTCTTTCACCACCACTCAACATTAAGCAAGGTTTCTCCCAGTCGTCTTTTGAAAATAAAAATCGGTTTAAACGAATCTTGATTTCATGCTCTTGCAATGCTGAGGTATTGAATTGTTGTGCTTGCTCATAAACTTTTAGTTTATTATTAAGTAACGAATAATCTTGGTCTATGTAAATGGATTTATTTTCTGCTCGATAAATTGTTCCTTTGTATGGTTTTATCTTACCTAAAATAAGCTTTATCAACGTGGTTTTCCCTGAACCGTTTTTTCCTTTTAATGCAATGCGTTCGCGACTTGTAATCTCAAAATTTAAGTTATTTTTCCAAATCAGTTTATCGCTATAACCAAAGTTAATGTTAGTTGCGGTAAATAAAACTTTTCCTTTATGCAAGTCTGAATGATCAAAACCAAATTTCATTTTATCTAAAGGAGATAGAGAGGAGCGAAGCGATTGTAAATCCTGGGAAATTCCATTAATTTTTTCTGCATGAACACCTTTTAATTTTGATGTACTATTTTCGGCATTATTTCGCAAAGTGTTCATCATTATTCGAGCAACACCTGATTTTTCTTGTTTACTTTTTCCACGATTATCCAATTTTTGTTGTCGTTCTAAAGTATCTCGTTCTTTCTCTTTGGCTTTCCGCAATGCTTTTTCTTTGCTTTGAATATCTTGACTCAAGGCATTGTTTTCAATCTGTTTTTGAGCTTTATAAAAGTCGTAATTTCCACCATAAATTTTAATCCCGTTTTTACTTAACTCATAAACACTATTTAGAAGATTTAGAAGTTTTCTGTCGTGGCTTACGATGATTAACGTGCTTTTTGTATCGAGAACTAGATCATATAAAAGTTGACGACTTACATTATCGAGATGATTGCTAGGTTCATCCAATAAAATTAATTCGGGCTGATGAATGGAAATTCCAGCTAAAAAAACTTTTGTTTTTTGTCCACCACTTAGAGTTTCCATTTTTTGATTCAAGTCCAAATCGTTGAGTTGCCAATAACTTAATGCTTCATTGCAACGGTCTTCGATTGTCCAATCATCATCGAGTGAATTGAAATTATCTTCACTTGTGTTTCCGTTTAAGATTTCGTTCAAAGCACTTAATTTATCTTCGATTTTCAGTACTTGAGCGATCGTCAACTGATTGAATTGTCCGAAAATTTGTGGAACATAATAAGGTTCGGTTTCAACGTTTATTAGTCCATTTGACGGTTGATATTTTTTGGCGATAATTTTCAATAAAGTAGATTTTCCTACTCCGTTGTTACCAATTAAAGCAATTTTTTCTTGATTTTGTACTGTTAAATTAATGTCGCTAAACAGTATATCCTTGTTTGGATGTTGATATGAAATATTTTGTAAAGTAAGCATAATTCCTTTCTTTAGAAGTGAAACAATACAGCAACCGTTTTGAGGTTGTTGTTCTGATTTGTCTGAAAGAAATTATTTTTTACATTGTGTCTTACTTAAATTTTGATTTTGCGAATATACGAACTTATATTTAATGAATAAGAAATCAGAGGGAAGTTAAAGATTAGCTAGATAGGAACATAAAATGCTAAAATATTTATTTTACTACTTTATACTCAAGGCACCTGAAGGACATTGATGAACTTGTTTGATAAGTTCGTCACTACTTGCATTTTTTGGCTTTAGCCAAGGTTTTTCTTTCGGATTATATACATTTGGAAGTAGTTTTACGCAAATGCCTGCATGTTGACATAATTCAGGCTTCCAGATTATAGTAATTTCTCCGTTTGTATATTCGTGTTGACTCATTTTGATATTTTTGATGAATTGAAGTTACTTAAAAATTTTCAATATTCAATGTTAAAATAATCTTAGTTCCAATATTTTGGGTACTCTCAATTCGCATTTTAATGTCAGCTATTTTAGCTAATTGTGTCGCGATATTTAGTCCTAATCCAGAACCAGAAATATGGAGTGTTGAATCATTTTGAATACGGAAAAATCGTTCTTGAACAAATTTTAAATCTTCTTGATTCATTCCAATTCCATTGTCTTCAAAAATCAATTCATAACTATTATTCTCGATGTTAGAAAGAATTGTTATTTGACCTTTTAAGTTAGAATATTTTATAGCATTTGATAAAACATTATCGATAATAATCTCAAAAAATTCTTGGTAATTATCAATTTCATAAGCTTGAAGTTGTTCCGTATCAACAGAAATTTGTTTTTCTTGTAACAAAACATCAAAACGTTCAATTGATTTTAAAACTTCGGATTTTAGTTCAAATAAAGAAGTTTTTAACTCCAAACTATTATTTTCGACACGAGAAAGCAATAAAAATTGTTCCACCAAACGATCCAAACGATTCACTTGTTTCAATGTGTAATCTATTTTTTCATTGTATTGTTCAGGCGTGCGTTCGCGTCGAATCAAAATTTCCAACGTTCCTTTTATAATCGCTAATGGTGTTCGAAGTTCGTGTGAAGCGTCAGCCGAAAACTGTTTAGCTTTTAATATTTGAAACTCTAATCGATCTAACAATGAATTTATTGTCGCTGAAAGTTGAAATAATTCATCTTTATTTTTAGGTAATTGAATGCGTTCTGAAAGATTATTTTCTGTGATAGACTGTGCTGTATGAATCACATTGAAAACAGGTTTAATCGATTTAGCAGCAATAAAACGAGCTAAAAGAAACGTCAATAAAACCGAAATAGGAAAGATAATAAGTAAGGCAGTTTTTAAATAATCTAATGCTAATTGATTGTGTTTTGTAGAAACGCCTATTACTAAATAACCAACAACTTCGCCATGATGAATTAATTTTGCTTGAGAAATTAATAACTGAATTGAATTATATTCAGCATAAAATGGCTTGTTTTCTGGTTCTTCATTGTTCCAATCCAATTGATTTTGAACCATGTTTGGAGAACTTTCAACTAAGTTGAAAGTTTTATCATAAATCGAGATAAAAACAGGATTCAGCGCAATGTCTGTATGTTCTACTTCTTCCCATTCACGTGGTTGTACAAAACTTGTAAATGTAGGTTCGTGTAAAACATAATCGACGTGACTGTTAATTTCTTCTTCTAACGTTTCGTACATTGTTTTGTTAATTCCCCTATTTACAACAAAGAAAATTAACCCAAAAATAATGAGTAAAACAGCAGAAAATAAAATGCTGTAAAAGGTTGCTATTCTATTTTTTACAGATAATTTTTTAAACATCGTTTGTTATATAACCTACGCCACGAATAGTATGTAAGCGCGGATCGTCTTTTTTTAGATTTAATTTTTTACGAATCGCATTAATAAAAACATCAATCACACTTGTATCGTATTCAAAGTGAATGTCCCAAACGTTTTCAATGATTTCTTTGCGTGTACAAATTCGGTTTTTATTCTTGAATAGGTAAGCTAAAAGTTGAAATTCCTTTAGTGTTAATTCAATTAAATTATTGTCTAAAAAAGTTTGGTGCGTTTCTGGATTGATTGAAATATTTCCGAAATTCAAAAGATTATTTGATTCATTTTGACGAAGATAAACGTTAATTCGTGCTACCAATTCATTAAAATCAAATGGTTTTTTGATGTAGTCATTTGCACCAGCATTCAAACCTTCAATCGTATCTTGAACTGTATCTTTCGCTGTAATGAAAATAATGGGTGTTTTTTGGTTCATATTTTCAGAATTTCGGATTGCTTTACAAACTTCTAATCCAGAAATATTTAAAATCATCCAATCTAACAAAATAACATCAAATTTCTCGTTGTTTATTTTCACTAAAGCATCTTCGCCACTTAAACAGTGCGTTGGCGATAAATTTTCTTCTTCTAAACCTTGAAGCATAAAATTGGCAATTCCCAATTCATCTTCAACAATTAAAACTTTTGGTTTGTTCATTTTCTAATTCGGAACAATAACATTTAAAGCATTCGGGACAATCGAAACTTCAATAGAATTTTGGTTAAAAATAACGGCTTCACCATCAACTTGAGCAATTGTTTTTGGTTGTTTGGAATTGAATTTTACTGAATTGACTTGCAATACTTTTGCTTGCTTCATTTTTTCAATTCGTTTTCCTAAAACATTAGCCGAAAACTGAATTTGTTGTATAAAATTAAGCTTTTTTACTGCAAGAAAGTCTAATTTTCCATCATTTAATTTTGCATTGGGTGAAAATGAGATGCCGTAACCCGCTTCGTTAGAGTTAGAGCAGAACACAAAATAAAAATCATCATCGAATGTATGTTGATCATCTAATTCGATGCTAAATTTTTTTGGTTGAAAGTTAAAAATTGCTTTTGTACTGGCAGTTACATATCCCAAAAAGTTTCTGGTTTTGGTTTGCGCATAATTGTTAATCACATCTGCATCAATTCCCAATCCCATATTGCTAAAAAAGTAATTTTCGTTGATTTTTCCTGCATCAATTTTATTGATTTTTGCATTCAAAATCGTTTCAAAAGCTTTTTCTGTGGTTTTAGGAATATGTAAATTCGCTGCTAATCCATTTCCAGAGCCAATCGGAATAATCCCCAAAGCAACATTGCTGCCAACCAAGGCTTGAGCGACTTCGTTTATCGTTCCGTCGCCGCCACAAGCTACGATTATATTAGGATTTTTGGTCAGAACTTGATTTGTAATTTCAGTTGCGTGACCAATACTTTCAGTTAAAAATGTTTCGAAATCAACATTTTTTTGACTAAAATAGTGTTGAATTTCAGTTTCAATCATTCGTCCTTTTCCCTTTCCAGCAATAGGATTGATGATAAAAATGATTTTATTTTTCATTTAATAAATGATTGCTAAATAAATAATCGGCTGTTTGATAATTAGATATGATAGAACGCTCGAAAATAGGATCAACCTTTGTATCAATTAAATTTTTGTCAATCCATTTGTATTGATTGATTTTCTTTTGATCAGATAAAATCGAAACATCTTCACCTTTTTTCATTCCTAATTTAATATACGTACCAACAAAAGAACGTGATTTGTATTGCGGATCAAAAATATCTTTTCCATAAAATTGAGATGTATATTTCCAATTGAACAACGAAAATAACGTAGGGAAAATATCAATTTGAGAAACTTCTTTTGTGACATTTTCGTTGGCGTGCGATTTTAAATTATAGATAAATGCCGGAATGTGATGATTTTTTACATCAATTGCATCTTTGCCCGCGCTACTTGCACAGTGATCGGCAATAAAAACAAAAACGGTATTACTGAACCAAGGTTTTGTTTTGGCTTTTGCAATTAAATCTCCAATTGCATAATCGGCATATTTTACAGCTCCAGGACGACCAGTTCCAGACGGAATATCAATTTTTCCATCTTCGTACGTATAAGGTTTGTGGTTAGAAGTTGACATGACAAAAGCAAAAAATGGTTGTTTTGTTTTGTATTTTTCATCGGCAACTTTGATCACTTTTCTGTAAATATCATCATCGGCAATTCCCCAAGCATTCTCAAAAGTAACTTCATCATCATTAATATTGTATCGATTGGTATTGATTTTATCACTCAAAACGCTGCCACGACCGCGATCGTAAATGTCAAAACCATTTCCACCATAAAACGCATTCATATTGTCAAAATATCCATCGCCACCATAAAAAAACATATTGTGGTATCCTTTTGCTTTGAAAACATTCGAAATAGTATATAAATTTTGATTATCAACACGCTTCACAATACTGTTTCCAGGCGTAGGAGGAATTGATAATGTGACAGCTTCCATTCCACGAACAGTACGCGTTCCGTTGGCAAACATATTTGAGAAGTAAATGCTGTTATTTGCAATATCATTAAGGTTTGGAGTGATTGATTTTCCGTTGAATTGCTCTTGCAAAAATGAAGCGCTCATACTTTCCATTAACACAAAAATCACGTTTGGTTTTTGTTCTGGTTGTGATGGATTACTCGCTAAAATTGTTCTTCGTATTGGATTTTTGAATTGTTGATCGAAAACAGTTTTCGAATCTTGCAATTCAGATTTCATCACTGCAAAAGCATCTTCAATCGGAATAGATTTATAATGTTCGTCATATTTTAAATGATTATTTCGGAAAGCTGAAAAGAAAGAAAAGATTCCCGCTTTTGAAATTTCGTTGTTGTATCGGTTTTCTGAAGTTGAACTGCTATCGTTGTTTAAAAGGAATAATGAGCCAACCGCAAGTAATAAATTGAACACAAAAACACCAACTTTTTGACTTGTTTTTGGCTTGTTATGAAATGTATTGTAAAAGAAGTAACCTTTTTTTGTTGCAAAAATTGTTAAGCCAGTAATTAAAACAATTCCGCCAATTAAAACTGGTAAAGGATATGATTCTTGAATATTTTTAACAACTTCGTAGGTATAAATTAAATAATCGACTGCAATAAAATTGAATCGGCTTTTGAATTCGTCCCAAAATGTAACTTCGTCCCAAAATGTAAAATAAATGATTACCAAATACAATGTATAAACGAAATACACGAAAGTTCGATCAAATAATGAATTGACGAATTTGTTTGGTAAAATCATAAAATAAAATGATAAGAATAACGTGAAACAGCTTACAACGCTAATGTCGTACACCAATCCATAAAAAATAGTGTGCAATAACGAGCCAATATTCCAATCGAAATCACTTTTTACCCAAATTGCAAAAATTAGGCGTAGAATAAATGAAATTAGAATAAATAACGAACTGAAAAATAGTAAAATACTGTAACGTCCTTTTAAATTATTTGTAAACATTTTGCTTTTAAATTATTGTCCAAATGTCTTGATATTTAGTGAACTGTTGATGTGGAAAAGTGAATCTTAAGCGAATCTTAAGTTTGAGAATTTTGAATGAAAGATAGAAGCTGAAAACGTTAATAATTCGTAAAAAAATGGTTTTGATTAGAAATAGTTGTAAATTTGTATTTGGTTTATAAAGTAGGTATAATGGAAGAGATATTAATCAATGAAAAAGAAGAAAAGTTTTTAACATATTGGGAGAAAAGATTCTCTACAATTTTTAAAGACAATACAAGTTGGACAACTTTGTTTATGACAGTTAACAAAGCTACTTTTCCAGATTCATTAAATATAGAAACGTTTTGCAAAAAGTTTATGCAAGATTTCAATATGAAATTATCATATAAATATGATGAATCAGACAACGAATACGATTTGACAATTACAAGATAATTACGGAAAACGAAAAATCCTTATCAATTTTGATAAGGATTTTTTTGTTGTAAAAAGGGACATTTGATTGATAATCATGCTTAAATTTTAAGAAAAATATTTAACCAAAAAATTAAATAAAATATTGTTGATTTAGATTTGATTTTACTAATTAAAATGTTTAATTTTGCAGTTCACTTTTAAAGGTGATTTAGTTTTTAAAGTTTACAACATTTGTATAGCTCATAATAAGGTTGAGCGTCTCTACGGCAGACCATAAAAAATTGCCACTACAAATGAATTTTTTTTCTACAAAATGAGTCTTGAACCACTCTCGTTAGAAAATAGTTTGTTTGTTGATGTAGATGATACAAATGGTTTAAACACATTAAACCAAATAGTACAGCAAACAATACAATGAACCACAGACTTTTCATTCAGAAGAAATCAAATTTTGACGTTATCAGTCAGAAGACTACAATAGAACTCAAAAACCTTGTACCTACAATTGTGTGCAAGGTTTTTGTTATTTATGATCTATTTAATATAGAAGAAAGCCAATTACAAGAGGTTCAAAATAAGGTGTTTGTCGATCCTGTGACAGACGTTGTTTTCAAATACGTAGAAGATGCAGTTAACGAAAGCATTCCTTATTCTAAAAATTATTTTGCAACCGAATTTTTACCAGGTCAATATAATCAACGCGATGATTCTTCGGAACAATGTTTAGTGTTGATGAATGTTGAAAATGTAACCGTAAAATCTGGTTTACTATATGTTTTCAATGATGATTTGTCTGTGGAAGATTTAAAGAAAGTAAAAGATTACTTAATCAATCCAATTGAGTCGCGCGAGAAAGATCTTTCAAAAATGGAAATTCCAGCTAATCCAGAAGCTACAGAAGTTCCAATTATTGAAGGTTTTATTTCTGCTGACGAAAATAAACTACAAGACATTTACAACCAATTTGGATTATCGTTAGAGATGGATGATTTAGTTTTTATTCAAGACTATTTCAAATCAATCAATCGTAATCCAACCGAAACTGAGTTAAAAGTTTTAGATACTTATTGGTCTGATCACTGTCGTCATACAACTTTTGAGACGGAGATTACAGATGTTCAATTTAATTCTAAATTTAACGAAACACTTCAAAAAACATTCGATTATTACCAACAAGTTCGTCAAGAATTAGGAATAACTAAACCAATTCGTTTGATGGATTTAGCAACTGTGATGGGAAAATATCTTTCTCGTACAGGAGTTGTGAAAAATATTGATGTTTCTGAAGAAATTAACGCATGTTCTATTGTCGTTCCAATCGATGTAGATGGTGTTGAAGAAGAATGGTTATTACAATTCAAAAACGAAACACATAATCACCCAACAGAAGTGGAACCATTTGGTGGAGCTTCGACATGTGTTGGTGGAGCAATACGCGACCCTTTGAGTGGACGTTCTTACGTTTTCCAAGCGATGCGTATTACAGGAGCTGCAAATCCTTTAGAAAAAATTGAAGATACGTTACCAGGTAAATTACCACAACGTAAAATCTCTAAAGAAGCAGCAAACGGATACAGTTCTTATGGAAATCAAATTGGTTTAGCGACAACTTTTGTGAAAGAAATTTATGACGAAGGGTACAAAGCAAAACGCATGGAAGTTGGTTTTGTGGCTGGAGCTGTAAAAAAAGAATATGTTCGTCGTGAAGAACCAGTTGCAGGTGACCGAATTATTTTATTAGGAGGAGCAACAGGTCGTGATGGAGTAGGAGGAGCTTCTGGTTCATCTAAAACACACGATGGTCTTAAATTAGACGATTTATCAGCAGAAGTTCAAAAAGGAAATGCAATTGTTGAACGTAAAATTCAACGTTTATTCCGTAATCCAGATGTTTTAGCATTAATCAAAAAATGTAATGACTTTGGAGCAGGAGGTGTTTCTGTTGCAATTGGTGAAATTGCACGCGGAATTAATGTTAATTTAGATTTAGTTCCATTGAAATATGCTGGATTAAACGGAACAGAATTAGCGATTTCTGAATCTCAGGAACGTATGGCTGTTGCGGTTGAGGCTAAAGATGTGGAAACATTTATCTCATTAGCAAAAGAAGAAAATCTTGATGCGACTTGTGTTGCTGAGGTAACGGGAGATGATACAATGACTTTGGTTTGGAAAGGAACAAAAATTGTTGAATTAGACCGTAAATTTTTAGATACAAATGGCGTTCGTAAACAAGCTAAAATCGAAGTTACGGACGAAGAATATACAAATCCTTTTGAGAATAAAGCCTTCAATAAAGAAGCGTTTATTGCAATGATGCAAGAGTTAAATCATGCGTCGCAAAAAGGTATGGTAGAAATGTTTGACAATAACGTTGGACGTTCTACTATTTTGAATGCTTTTGGTGGACAAACAATGGATACACCAGAAGATGTTTCGGTACAAAAATTCCCAACAGACGGATTTACAAATGCAGTTTCTATTGCTTCATTTGGTTACAATCCTACAATTTCTCGTTGGTCAAATTATCACGGAGCTTATTTTGCGGTAATTGATTCGATGACAAAAATTGTTGCTGCTGGTGGAAATTACGCTGATATTCGTTTAACTTTTCAAGAATATTTTGAAAAATTACGTGATGAAGCTACGCGTTGGGGAAAACCATTTGCGGCTTTATTAGGAACGATTGAAGCACAAAAACAGTTCGGAATTCCTGCAATTGGAGGTAAAGATTCGATGTCTGGTTCTTACCAAGATATTGATGTTCCGCCAACGTTGATTTCTTTTGCAGTTGCGCCTTCTTTGGCTGAAAAAATTGTACAAGGAACTTTAGTTGAAAAGAATTCTAAACTTTCAGTTTTTATTCCAACATTAACAGAAGATTATTTAATCGACGAAGCAAATACAAAAGCTATTTTTGATTTTATCGGAACAATTAATGCTGATGTAAAATCAATGATGACAGTTAAATTTGGTGGAATTGCAGAAACTGTAGCGAATATGGCTTTTGGTAATGAAATCGGATTTGAAATCAAAACTGATTTAGATGTAGCAAAATATTATCCAGCTTCGATTGTAATTGAACATTCAGATGATTTAAATATTCCTGTTGAAATTGCTCAAAATTATCATGTTTTAGGTCAAACAAATGATTCAACTTCATTCAACTTTAATGGAGAAGAAATTAATTTGATTGAATTAAAACAACAATGGAAAGAAACATTCAATTCATTGTTTCCATATAAATCAACTACTGAAACTGTTGTTGAGGAAAAAGATTTAAAAGCAGAACAAATTTGTTTTGCCTTCGCCGATCATAAAGTAGAAAACCCAAAAGTTTTCATTCCAATTTTCCCAGGAACAAATTCAGAATATGATTCAGCAAAAGCGTTCCGTAGAGAAGGAGCAATCGTTTCGACTTTGCCTTTCCGTAATTTAACACAACAAGATGTTGAAGAATCAGTTGATGCTTTTGTAAATGAAATCAATCAAGCCAATATTTTCTTTGTACCAGGAGGTTTTTCAGCTGCTGATGAGCCAGATGGATCAGGTAAATTTATTGCAACGGTTTTACGCAATGAGAAAATCAAAAATGCAATTCACAATTTATTAGAGCGCGATGGTTTGGTTTTAGGAATCTGTAATGGTTTTCAAGCATTGATTAAATCAGGATTATTGCCTTATGGACGTATTCAAGATTTAGAAGAAGATACACCAACATTAACGTTCAATGAAATTGGTCGTCACATTACACAATTAGCGAAAGTGAGAGTGAATAAATCGCACTCACCTTGGTTAAAAGGAATGGAAGGTCAAGAATTCTGGATTCCATTTTCGCATGGAGAAGGTCGTTTCGTAGCAAATGAGGTTGAATTAGAAAAGTTAATTGATAAAGGACAAATCGCAACTCAGTTTGTAGATTTGGATGGAAAATTAGCTGGAAAAATGCCTTATAATCCAAATGGATCTACGTTTGCGGTAGAAGGAATTGTATCGCCTTGTGGAAAAGTTTACGGACGAATGGGACATCCAGAGCGTTACGAAGAAGGATTATTCAAGAACATTCCAGGAAATGGATATATGAATATCTTCAAAAATGCGGTGGAGTATTTTAGAGGGTAGATTATAGATATGAGATATTAGAAGTTAGATATGAGAAAATTTAACTTCTAAAAATTAAATAAAAAATGTCATTTAGAGTTTGTTGAGGAATCTAAAAAGATTTTTCATTACGCCAAGGCTTCATTCAGAATGACAATTGAAGAATAAAGTTTGAGTCATCCTGAACTTGTTTCAGGAACTCATCTTAAAAAAGTGAGAAGCTGAACTGAATTCAGCTTGACATTGAAATAAAAAGTTGTCATTCCGAGCTTGTCGAGGAATCTAAAAAGATTCTTCATTACGCTAAAGCTTCATTCAGAATGACAATTTAAAAATAAAGATTTAGTCATCCTGAGCTTGTCGAGGAATCTAAAAAGATTCTTCATTACGCTAAAGCTTCATTCAGAATGACAATTTAAAAATAAAGATTTAGTCATCCTGAACTTGTTTCAGGAACTCATCCTAAAGAGTGTGAGAAGCTGAACTGAATTCAGCTTGACATTGAATAAAAATAAGGAATTTTGAAGTTAGAGATAGTTAGAAAAAAATCTAAATACTAATATCTAACATCTAAATACTAAAAAGAAACAAACAACAAACTAATACCAATTTCGATCCTGAACCAATCGAAATTAATCTCGAAAGTTAACCTTGAACAAGTTAATTTTCAAAACAAACAACAAACACGAAGTGGACTTTTTCATTTCAAACAAAACAAAAAAAACGATGTAATGAAGTTAGAAACTAGAAACTAGAAGTTAGATGAATTTTAACTTCGAATTTCGAAAATCGAGCTTCGAAAAAACAAACAACAACGATGAGCTTAACAAAAAAAGACTTCATTTACGAAGGGAAAGCAAAACAAGTTTACTCAACAGAGGAAGCAGACAAAGTAATTGTTTATTACAAAGATGACGCAACTGCATTTAATGCACAAAAGCGCGGAACTGTTGAGGACAAAGGAGAAATGAACAACAAAATTTCGACTTTAATTTTCAACTATTTGATTGAAAAAGGAGTTAAAACTCATTTCATCGAGCAGTTGAATGATCGTGAGCAATTGGTGAAAAAAGTATCAATTATTCCAATTGAAATGGTTGTGCGCAACTATGTAGCTGGGTCTATGGCTCAACGTTTAGGATTAGAAGAAGGAGCGAAATCTCCAGTTACAATTTTTGATATCTGTTACAAAAAAGATGAATTAGGAGATCCATTAATCAACGATCATCATGCGGTTTTATTAGGAGCTGCAACATATGATGAGTTAGATGAAATGTACACACAAACAGAAGTAATTAACGAAGCGTTGAAAGAATTGTTCTTAAAAGCTGGATTAATTTTAGCTGATTTTAAAATTGAATTTGGTAAAGATGTTGATGGTAATATCATTTTAGCTGACGAAATTTCTCCAGACACATGTCGTTTATGGGATGTTGAAACAGGAAAAAAATTAGATAAAGACCGTTTTCGTCGTGATTTAGGTGATGTTTCAGAAGCTTATCACGAAGTATATAATCGTTTGACAGAAGTTTTAAAATAAACATTTTTTTCATTCTATAATGATTGATAAAAAATTACATAAAAGCCAATTAAAAGCTGAATATTTAACGAATTTCTACGAAAGAAATTTATTAAAAAAATATGCAGCCGATACTGTGGATAGTGTAAACGAAGAATGTGGTGTTTTTGGGGTTTATTCGCCAAATAATATCAACACATATTCTATTGCACAGTTTGGTTTATTTGCGCTTCAACACCGTGGACAGGAAGCGTGTGGTGTTTCTTTCTTGAAAGATGGAAACATTAAAACGGTGAAAAAAACAGGATTGGTATTAGACGTTTTCAAAACAATGGAAGCCGAGATTGAAGAATACCAAGGAAATGCTGCGATTGGACATACACGCTACACAACTGCTGGAGGTGGAAGTCGTCGTAACATTCAGCCACTTTACACGTACAATATTTATGGAAAACCTCATTTCTCTATTGCTCATAACGGAAATTTAATTGAAGTTGAAGCATTAAGAGCTGAATTAGAAGCAGAAGGTTTACCATTTTTAGCAACTTCGGATACGGAGGTTTTATTACGTTCTATTCAAAAATATTCGCATTTAGATATTGTAGAAGCTATACAGAAAGGTACAGAAAAGGTAAAAGGAGCTTATTCGGTTTTGTTATTAGCGAATAATCAAATGGCAGCTTTTCGCGATCCAAATGGTATTCGTCCTTTATGTTTAGGAAAATTGGACGATGCCTATGTTTTCTGTTCAGAAACATGTGCATTAGACGCTGTCGGAGCTGAATTTATCCGTGATGTAGAGCCAGGTGAATTGATTGTTGTAAATGAACAAGGTTTGAAATCTTATTCATTAAATCAACCAACGCAGCGTAATATTTGTGCTTTTGAGTACATTTATTTTGCACGTCCTGACTCGAATATCGAAGGAAATGAAATCTACGATTTACGTGTAGAATCTGGTCGAAAATTATACGAACAATCTCCTGTTGCTGCCGATATTGTAATTGGTGTTCCAGATTCTGGGATCCCGTCTGCAATTGGTTATTCAGAAGCTTCGGGTATTCCTTACGAACCAATTTTGATTAAGAATCGTTATATGTCGCGTTCGTTTATCGTTCCTTCACAAGAAATGCGTGAACGTGTGGTCAACTTAAAATTGAATCCCATCAAAAATAAAATCAAAGGAAAACGTTTGGTTGTTTTAGATGATTCGATTGTACGTGGAACAACTTCGAAACTTTTAATCAAAATCTTAAAAGAAGCAGGAGCAAAAGAAATTCATTTCCGTTCTGCTTCGCCTCCAATTATTGCACCTTGTTATTTAGGAATTGATATGCCTTCTAAAGCAGATTTAATTTCAGGAAATAAGTCAATTAAAGAGGTTGAAGATTATTTGAATGTCGATTCGTTAGATTTCTTAACAGTTGATAATCTGATTGATTTATTAGGAAGTAAAGAACATTGTTTTGGATGTTTTACAGAAAAATATCCCGTAAATTATTCTAATGAAGAATGTAAAGAGGTAAAACCTTTGCATATAGATTAATAAGTTATACGAATTTCGAATCTCGTATTTCGAAAAACTAAATCATAATTAAAATGAGCAATACATATAAACAAGCCGGAGTAGATAAGGAAGAAGGTTATCAAACGGTATCGAAAATTAAAGATGCAGTTGCAGCAACACACAATTCAAACGTGTTGAATGGAATTGGAAGTTTTGGTGCATTTTACCAATTAGGAGGTTACAAAAATCCTGTTTTGGTATCAGGAACCGATGGTGTAGGAACTAAACTACGTGTGGCTTTAGATTCTAAAGTTTACGATACAGTTGGGATTGATTGTTTCGCGATGTGTGCAAATGATATTTTGTGTCATGGAGCAAAACCATTATTTTTCTTAGATTATTTAGCTTGTGGAAAATTAGATTCTGATATCGCAGCAGAAATTGTAGGTGGAATTGCACAAGCGTGTAAAGAAACTGGAACAGCATTAATTGGTGGAGAAACAGCAGAAATGCCAGGAATGTACCAAGTTGGTGATTATGATGTTGCTGGATTTTGTGTTGGAGTAGTAGAACGAGATGAAATTATCGATGGTTCTAAAATAAAAGCTGGACAAGTAATTATTGCGTTACCATCAAGTGGTTTCCATTCGAATGGATTCTCTTTGGTTCGTAAAGTTTTCCCAGATTTTAACGAAGAATTTGAAGGTAAACCTTTGTTCGAAACATTATTAGTTCCAACAAAATTATATCAAAATGATATTTTCAAAATCAAAGATGCTGGAATCGAAATGTCTGGAATTGCTCATATTACAGGAGGTGGATTAATCGAGAATGTTCCTCGTATTATAAATGACGGATTAACTGCTGTAATAGAAAAAGCAAAAATAAATGTACCAACAGTGATGCAAGAATTAGCTAAACGCGGAGGAATTGCAGAAAACGAAATGTTTGGAACATTTAATATGGGTGTTGGAATGGTTGTCATCGTTGACCAAACTGATGCTGAAAAAGTATTGAATATTATTGATGGAAGTGCGTTGATTGGAGAAATTCAAGAAGGTGCTGACAAAATTATATTGAAATAGTAGATTAAATAGTTTAAAAAAGCCGGATAAGATTTCTTATCCGGTTTTTTTATTTTTTGGGATTATTTGTTTTTGATTAAGATTGATCCTTGTTATAAAATTTTGTAGTTTTTTTCTTAAATAAAAAAGCTTAATTAAAATACAATAGCTTTTAAAGTTAATTCATTTTCTTTTTTTTAATTTATTAAGCATTTCCTCACCTCATTCAATCTTCGTATCTTTGCATTTCATTCAAAAAACTCCAAATTCACTCATAAGTTATGCAACAATCAAAGGCTTTGGCAATTCTAAAATCTGGTCGAAATGTATTTTTAACAGGTTCTGCGGGTGCCGGAAAAACTTATGTGTTAAATCAATACATTCAATATCTTAAACAACATGGCGTTCCTGTTGCTATAACGGCTTCTACGGGAATTGCTGCGACGCACATGAATGGTCAAACGATACATTCTTGGGCTGGAATTGGAATAAAAGATTATGTTTCTGATCGATATTTGGCTTCGCTTCGCGACAAGAAATATTTCCGAGATAAAATGGACAAAGTAAAAGTCTTAATTATTGATGAAATCTCGATGCTGCACCGAAATCAGTTGGATGCGGTTGATTATGTTTTGAAGTTTTTCAAACAAAACGATGAACCTTTTGGAGGTGTTCAAGTAATTTTTTCGGGTGATTTTTTCCAGTTACCGCCGATTGGTGAAGAGTGGGAAGAATCGAAAGATAAATTCTGTTTTATGTCCGATGCTTGGGTTCAAGCAAAAGTGCATATTTGTTATTTGACAGAGCAATATCGTCAAACAAATAATGCATTGAATGATATTTTGAATGAAATTCGTTCGGGGAATATTTCGCAAAAAACAGTTGATTTATTAGAAACTCGAATCGAATATTTTCCAGATGAAATAGATTCACAAACTCGTTTGTATACACATAATATGGATGTGGACCGAATTAATAAAGGTCAATTGATTAATATTGATTCTTCTTCCAAAACATTTGAAGCAAAAGTTGCGGGAAATCCAGCTTTGGTTGAGGTTCTTAAAAAATCTGTTTTAGCAGAAGAAGTTTTAGAATTGAAGATAGGAGCGAAAGTGATGTTTGTTCGTAACAATTTCGAAGTTGGTTTTGTAAACGGAACGCTTGGAAATGTTTCGGGGTATACTGAAAAAGATGAGCCAATTATCAAAACATTAGATGGAGAATTTTACGTTGCAAAACCAGAAACGTGGGCAATAGAGGACGAAAGCGGAAAAGCATTGGCTTCATTCACACAAGTTCCGCTGCGTTTGGCTTGGGCGATTACAATTCATAAATCGCAAGGAATGACGTTAGATTCTGCGTTTATAGATCTATCAAAAGCGTTCGAAAAAGGACAAGGGTATGTTGCACTTTCACGTTTACGAGATTTAAATTCGTTGATGTTACACGGATTGAATCAAACAGCTTTAGAAATTGATTCACTTGCAATGAAGGCAGATAGACGTTTTCAGGTTTTATCGAATGAAATGGATGAGTTTCTAGATGAAAAAGAATTGCAAAACTCTTGGGCTGCTTTTATCCGATATTCTGGTGGAACTTTGGATAAAAAACAAATTGCAAAAAATATCGAAAAGAATAAAACCAAAGAAAAAGGACAAAAGAAATCGACTTACGAAATTACATTAGAATATGTGAAAGAAGGTTTGTCTTTGGATCAAATCGCAGAGAAAAGAGGTTTAACTACTTCAGCAATTGTCGATCATATTGGTAAAATCAAAGAAAGTGAGCCTGATTTGGATTATTCAAAATTTAAACCTTCTGATAAAATTATTGATAAAGTTCGATTAGCGTATAGTGAAATCGAATTTGAAGAGAATAAAGTTTTAAAACCAATTTATGATTATTTCAATGGTGAAATTGGTTATGAAGACATCAAAAAAGCATTACTTTTTATAGATTAAATAAAAATTGTCAGTTCAAAAATCTAAATAACTGACAAAATTGGTCAAATTATTCGAAAGGAATAGTTGTTGTTAAAAGATAAGTATTAAAAATGAACGCTTTTTAAAAGCATCCATAATTTACAATTTATGTCAATAGAAAACAATAATGTAGTTTCAGTAAACTACTCATTACATACCATCGAAGCGAATGGTGAAAAAGTATTTGTAGAACAATCAAATACAGAAGAGCCATTAACTTTTTTATTTGGAGCTGGAATGATGATTCCAAAATTTGAAGAAGAATTAAAAGAATTAACAATTGGTGATAAAAAATCATTCGTAATTACTCCAGCAGAAGGATACGGTGAAAGAGTAGAAGAAGCTGTTGCTCAATTACCTTTAGATATGTTCAAAGAATCTGGATTGCCACCAGTTGGAGCAATTTTACCTTTGACTGATGATGCAGGAAATCAATTCCGTGCTTCAGTTGTAGAAGTGACAGAAGAGGCTGTAATTGCAGATTTGAATCCTCCAATGGCAGGAAAAACATTAGAATTTGAAGTTGAAATTCTTAATGTTCGTCCAGCAACTGAGGAAGAATTATCTCACGGACACGCACATGGAGTTGACGGAACTCAAGGGCACTAAAAAATATTTTCAAAAGGCTATTTCAATTTGAGATAGCCTTTCTTGTTTTTAATTGTGAATAAATCATTAATAAATAGATTAAATCCACGTTATATTTTTCGACTTGCATCAACTAAAATCTTATCTTTGTAAAACAAACAAGATTACTTACAAACAAACATGAAAATAGCTGTATTTGTTTCCGGTGGCGGAACAAATCTTCAAAATATTATTGATGCAGTTGAAGACGGAACGTTACCAAATGTCGAGATTTCGATGGTAATGGCAGACCGAGATTGTTATGCAATAGAACGATCGTTGGATAAAGATATCCGAACGTATGTCTTAGACCGAAAAACTTTTTCGGAAGATGCTGAACATAATTTAGAAGGAGAAGAAATCGACCTTATTGTTTTGGCAGGTTTTTTAACCATATTATCTCCAGAATTTACCTCGAAATGGGGCTCGAAAATGATTAATATTCATCCTGCATTATTACCAAAATTTGGTGGAAAAGGAATGTATGGCGCGAAAGTTCACAAAGCAGTTTTAGAAGCTGGTGAAAAAACATCAGGAGCAACTGTACATTTTGTAACGGCTGGTGTAGACGAAGGACAAATTATTTGTCAAGGAATTTTTGAAATTGAAGAAGGTGATGAAGTAGCAGATTTACAGCGTAAAGTTGCTGAGGTAGAAAGTGAAATCTACATTAAGGCAATCAAGCAAATCAGCGAAGCATAAAATATAGAATGCCTCAATGTTGTGTACATTGAGGTTTTTCATTTCCAATAAAATAGTAAACAAACAATAAACTTTAAAAACTAAACACAATGCAAAAACAAGCGCTAATAAGTGTTTCGGACAAGTCGAACTTGTTAGAATTTGCAAAATTCTTGGTTGAACAAGATTACAAAATCTTATCAACTGGAGGAACATTCAAACATTTACAAGACAACGGAATCGAAGTTACAGAAGTAAAAGATGTAACTGGTTTTCCTGAGATTTTAGATGGTCGCGTAAAATCTTTACATCCTGCAATTCATGGTGGTATTATGGCGCGTCGTTCGGACGAAAATCATATGGCAACAATTGCGGAACATGGAATTAACCCAATTGATATCGTTATTGTAAATCTTTATCCTTTCTTCGAAAAGATGAATACAGGTCTTTCTGAAGCGGAAATGATTGAATTTATTGATATCGGTGGTCCATCAATGTTACGTTCTTCTGCAAAGAATTTTTATGATGTAACAGTTGTAACGGATGTGAATGATTATGAAGTAGTGATGAATGAAATTCGTGAGAATGGTTCAACTTCTATCGAAACGCGTAAATTATGTGCTGGTAAAGTATTCAACTTAACTTCTGCTTATGATGCGGCGATTTCTACTTACATTTTAGGAGAAGATTTTCCTCAATTTTTAGAGTCTTCTTACGAGAAAGTGATGGATTTACGTTATGGAGAAAATCCACATCAAAAAGCAGCTTATTATGTTGATAAAACGAAAAATGGCGCAATGAAAGATTTCGAATATTTACAAGGAAAAGAACTTTCTTTCAACAATATTCGTGATATGGATTTGGCTTATAAAGTGGTTTCAGAATTTGAGGAAACAACTTGTTGTGCAGTGAAACATTCAACGCCTTGTGGAGTGGCAATTGGAGAGAATGTTTTAGAAGCTTATGAAAAAGCGTATGAATGTGATCCAATGTCAATTTTCGGTGGAATCATCGCTTTCAATAGAGAAGTTGATGGAAAAACTGCGGTTGAATTAAATAAAATTTTCTTAGAAATTGTAATTGCACCTTCATTTACAGAAGAAGCGTTAGAAATTTTTAAACAAAAGAAAAATTTACGTATCATCAAAGTGAAGAATCCTGTGTCGGATAAAGTTACTTATGTAAAAGTTGATGGAGGACTAATTGTTCAGTCTACAGATAATCAGTTTTCAACAGATCTTAAAGTAGTAACAGAAGCTCAACCGACTGATCGTCAAATGACAGATTTAGTTTTTGCTCAAAAAATTGTAAAATGGGTAAAATCTAACGCGATTGTTGTAGCAACGAATGGTCAAGCTTACGGAATCGGAGGAGGTCAAACAAACCGCATTTGGGCAGCTCAACAAGCGATTGCTCGTGCAAAAGAAAAAGTGGAAGAAGATTTAGTTTTAGCTTCTGATGCATTTTTCCCTTTCCGTGATGTAGTAGATTTTGCAGCAGAAAATGGAATTAAAGCAATTATTCAACCAGGTGGATCAATTAAAGATCAAGAATCTATTGATGCTTGTAACGAACGCGAAATTCCAATGGTTTTCACAGGAATGAGACATTTTATGCACTAATTGATAATTAGTTAATGTGCTAATTTGAAAATTCGTCAATTCGAGTGTTTTCGTAGAAAATGTATCGAGAATAGGATTTTCAATTATTATTAAAAACTAAAAGTGAATAATGAAAAATGTTTTGAAAGATAAGAGTTATAATTTTGCTTTAGAAATTATTAAACTTTCAAGAAATATTATTCAAAATAAAAGTGAATATATTTTAGGAAGACAATTAATGAGATCTGGAACAGCAATTGGTGCTCTTATTCGAGAAGCTGAATTTGCTCAATCAAAGAAAGATTTTATCAATAAAATGAGTATTTCGCTAAAAGAGGCAAACGAATCGTTATATTGGTTAGATTTATTAAATGATTCAAATTTGATTGAAAATAATATATATACAAATCTGAAAAAACTTAATTTAGAATTAATCGCAATATTAGTCAGCTCTATTAAAACGGCTAAAGCAAGTTTAAATTCTAAATAGATTTTTCGTTTATCATTATTCATTTTTCATTAAAAAATTAAAACAATGGAACAAAATAATAGCGCAAACCGCGAATCGCAAACCGCAACTCGCATCTTAGTAATCGGTTCAGGTGGTCGTGAACATGCAATAGGATGGAAGTTTGCTGAAGATTTCAAGCAAAAAGGACAAGATTTAGAATTGTTTTTTATTCCAGGAAATGCAGGAACAGCTCAAATCGGAACAAACGTTTCAGTTTCTTCGATTGAAGAAATGAAAAATTTCGCGAAAGAAAATCAAATCGATTTAACTTTTGTTGGACCAGAAGCTGAATTAGCAGAAGGTATCGTTGATATTTTTCAGAAAGAGAATTTAAATGTTTTTGGACCTCATAAAGCAGCTGCGCAATTAGAAGCTTCTAAAGCTTTTGCGAAGGATTTTATGGATAAATATGGTGTGAAAACAGCAAAATATAAAAATTTTCAAGGACCAATGTTGGCGATTGATTATTTGAAAACACAAGATTATCCAATTGTAGTGAAAGCCTCTGGTTTAGCGGCTGGAAAAGGAGTTATTATCTGCCAAGATTTTGAAGAAGCAAAACAAGCTGTTTTGGATATCATGGAAGATAAAACCTTTGGTGATGCAGGAAACGAAGTGGTTATTGAAGAATATTTAGAAGGTTTTGAAGCCTCTATTTTGTCTTTCTTTAACGGGAAAAAAATCGTTCCATTTGTTTCGGCAAAAGATCACAAGAAAATTGGTGAAGGAGAAACTGGTCTTAATACTGGTGGAATGGGCGTTATCGCTCCAAATCCATTGTTTACGGAAGAGCATTTCAAAATGTTCGAAGAAGAAATTATGGAGCCAACAAAATGTGGTTTAATTAAGGAAAGATCAGAGTTTGCTGGTGTTATTTTCTTTGGATTGATGATTACAACAAAAGGTGTTTATTTGTTGGAATATAACCTAAGAATGGGCGATCCAGAAACGCAAACAACTTTACCTTTGTTAGAAAATGATTTGGCTGAGGTTGTAAATAAAGCAATTAAAGGAGAAGATTTTGACTTGACTTTCAAAAATCAACATGCGTGTTGTGTGGTGATGGTTTCGGGAGGATATCCAGGAAATTACGACAAAGGTTTTGAGATTCGTGGTTTAGAAAATGTAACTTGTCCTAATTTTATTGCTGGTGCAAAATTATCAGGTGAACAAATTGTTACTTCTGGTGGACGCGTAATCAACATAGTTGGATTAGGAAATACATTAGAAGAAGCACGTGAAACTGCTTACGAAAACATCAAAAAAGTACATTTTGATTACGAATATTATCGAAATGATATTGGAGTAATTCAATAAAAAATACAGTTTATATTATTAAAAAATGCGTTTCAAATGAAACGCATTTTTTTTAATTTATTCTGAAAATTCGACGTGATAAACATCGCTTTTATTTCGATTTATTTTTCGATATTCAAATCCTCCAGCTTGCGGAATAATTTCGACTAAATCAAATGATTGACAACTTTTGGGCAAACCATTAAAAATTAAAGTGAAATGAAGAGACGAACCTTCTTCGATATACGTCCAATTTGGATACATTGTAATTCCGTCCGCAAAAACCAATTGACAACGTTTTCCTGATTGATTATCAATAATAAAAGTAGAAGGCCAAATACGTGCAGCATTTGCATATTCATCTGCCGCCATACAACAATGTATAATAACCTGACTTTCTTCTTCGATATTGGTTAAGAGCTCAGAATCAATAAAAATCTTTTCTTCAAGAATAGTTGCACTCATTATTTTGCAATTTTCTTAATGTACAATTCTTCTACTTTTGCACGTGCCCAATCTGTTTTTCGAAGAAATTTCAACGATGATTTCAAACTTGGATTATCATTAAAACATCTGATGTTAATTTGATTTCCCAAACCTTCCCAACCGCCGTAATAAATTACTAATTCTTCGATAATATCGTCTAAACGTTTTCCGTGTAATGGATTATTTTTTTGACTTTCCATTTTGCAAATTTACGAAAATGTTTTTGGTGAATTTAGAATAGTTCAAGCTTTCTAAAATTCATATTTTTCTTCCAATTGTTCTGCTAAATGTAAAATATCATTCACTCGCGCCAATTGTTCAATCCAATTGGTCGGAATTGTTTCTGCATCATAATAAATCCCTGCAATTCCACCAGCAATACAAGCAATTGTATCGGTATCATGTCCTAAATTCACCGCTTTCAAAACACAATCTTTATACGAACTTGTATGTAGCAAACACCAAATAGAAGCTTCTAAACTATCCATGACATAACCAGTTGATTTAATTTCATCTTCTTTTAAATCAATTAGTTTTCCACTTAAAATTCGTTCGAAATATGTAAATTCATTTTTATAAATTTCATTTTCTTCTAAGAATAATTTTAACCAAAAATTTGTGTTCAGATAAGCTTCTTCTAGATTTTCGGCATCTAAAACGTTCAACGCAAATTCAATATAATAAATACACGCCAAAACAGAACGATTGTGCGCATGCGTGATAGAAGAAACTTCTTTGACGATTTCACAGCGTTCATCAATCGATAAATCTTTCGTGAAAATTGCTAAAGGAAGAATACGCATTAACGATCCATTTCCATTATCAGATTCGGATGTAGAACCAGCCTCAATTGGATTTTTTACAACTCGTAAACGATTTATTGCTTTTCGTGTAGAAATTCCAACATCAAAGACTTCTCCGTCAGCCGTCCAATAACCTTCGTGCATCCACATCTGAAATTTTTCTGCAATATCATTCACATTATAACCATTACACAACGATTCAGCCAAGCAAAACATCATCGAACTATCGTCAGAAAAAGTGCCAGGAGGCATATTGTATGTTCCATAACCCATCATATCTGTGACAGGATTTTGTTGTAAATATTGCCTACTTTTAAACTCAACTGGAACTCCTAATGCGTCACCAACCGCCGATCCAATTAATATATTTTTCGAAAAATTTTTTCTATTCATAACTTTCTTTTATAAATGAAAAATAATTGTTTTTTTTGAATATATCCAAATTATTTTTGAAAATTTATAAATTAATCATAATAAATTTATTCATTTTAGATAAAATATTAAAAATTTTATAATGAATAAAAAGAATAAGTCGTATTGTCAGTTTTGAAAAAATTGGAACTGATTTTGATTAAATTACCACACAAACTTATTATTACTATGGCTTTTATAGATTATTATACAACATTAGGTCTGCAAAAGACCGCATCACAAGATGAGATAAAAAAAGCTTATCGGAAATTGGCACGTAAGTATCATCCCGATCTTAATCCAAATAACGATGAAGCTGCACAGAAATTTAAAGAATTAAATGAAGCAAACGAAGTGTTGAGCGATCCAGAAAAACGTAAAAAATACGATAAATATGGAGAAAATTGGCAACATGGTGAAGAATATGAAAAAGCTCGTCAGCAACAACAGCAACAATATCAATATAGTAATAGCGATTTTGATGGAGCTGAAGGTTTTGGTGATTTCGATGGCTATTCAGATTTTTTCAGTTCGATGTTTGGACGCGAAGGAAGGAGTAGATCAACAGGTTATAAAGGGCAAGATGTTAATGCCAGTTTGACACTAAATTTGACAGATACATTGACTTCGCACAAACAAACTTTTGCGGTGAATGGTAAAAATATTCGAATTACAATTCCGGCTGGAGTAGAAGATGGACAAACGATTAAGATAAAAGGTCACGGAGGAAAAGGTTATAACAATGGACCCAATGGAGATTTGTATATCACGTTTCATATCGAAAATAATACCTCGTTTGAAGTGAATGGAGCAGATTTATCTACTACTATTGTAGTCGATTTATACGATGCAATTTTGGGTGGAGAAGCAATGGTTGATACGCTTTCTGGAAAAGTAAAAGTTCCGATAAAAGAAGGAACGGAAAATAATAAAAAGGTAAAATTGAAAGGAAAAGGTTTGCCAATTTATAAGAAAGATGATCAATTTGGAGATTTGTATGTGACATTTTCTGTAAAAACTCCAACTAATTTATCAGCAGAAGAGAAAGAATTATTCGAGAAATTACGTTCACTTAAAAAAGCTTAAAACCATGAAAAATGTAACGATATCTGTTATTCAGTTTAGTAAATATCATCAGATTGAACCTCAATTTGTGATTGATTTGTACAAAAATGATTTGGTTGTTTTGCATGAACGTAACCAAGAATATTTTATCGAAGAAAATGATTTGAAATTAATCGAACGATTTATTGAATTTCATTATAATTTGGGCGTTAATTTAGAAGGTTTAGAAGTGATTCATCATCTTTTGAAACAAATCGAAACGCTACAAAAACAACTTAAATAATCGAAATCAAAAGCAACCTTTGCAGAAAACTGCAAAGGTTGTCTTATTTTTGCATAAATATTTTTGTATGGATACTCCCGAAAAGAAGAGTAAATTAAAAAAATTACATTCGCGCAATCGTCATTTAGCGCCTTATAATTTCGAAAAATTGTGTGCGATTTATTCGCCACTTTCCAAATATATCAAACCCAATAAAGAGAACGAACCAACGATTAATTTCTCGGATAGAGAAGCTGTAAAAGCGTTGAACAAAGCGTTGTTGAAAACATATTATGACATCGATTATTGGGAATTGCCAAAAGATAATTTGTGTCCGCCAATTCCTGGTCGCGCCGATTATATTCATTACGTTGCCGATATTTTGGGCGAAAGTTTCGATGGAGTAATTCCGCGAGGAAAAGATGTAAAAGTCTTGGACGTTGGTGTTGGTGCGAATTGTATTTATCCGATTATTGGAAATTACGAATACGATTGGAATTTTGTTGGTGCAGAGTTGGATTATGCTTCTTTCAAAAATGCGGAAGAAATTGTCAAGAAAAATGCTCGATTACGTAACAAAGTTGAGATTAGAATGCAATTTAATCCAAACAATATTTTCAAAAATATCATCAAACAAGGCGAAAAATTTGATATTACAATTTGTAACCCTCCATTTTTTAGATCAAATCAAGAAGTGATGGAACAAACAATGCGTAAACTGAAAAACTTGGGGCAAAAATCTGATCAAAAACCAATTCAGAACTTTGGTGGAAATAATTCTGAGCTTTGGTGTAGAGGAGGAGAGCGTCTGTTTATCACGAAAATGATAAAAGAAAGTGCAGACTATAAACATCAAGTAAAATGGTTTACAACATTGGTTTCTAAGAAAGAAAATGTTCGAATTTTAGAAGGAATTTTAAAACGTGAAAAAGTAAGAGATTACCGAATTGTAAATATGCAACAAGGGAATAAAATTTCGCGTTTATTAGTTTGGAGATTTTAATTGATTTATTTTTAATTCATTAAAGGTTTTATTTAAAATTATTCCAAATTTTTCTGAAGGGTTTATTCGGTTTAAGATTTGTTTTACCTTGTATAAACAAAATTATTACAAATGAAAACAAATAGAATAATAGCTTCTTTGGGAGTTTTAGCGTTGATGTTTAGTATCTTTTCGTTTACAACTTCTCGCCAAATTGACACAGGAAAAGCAATTTCAAGTTCAGAATGGAAAAACCTAAAAGTGTTACCACAAAACATTTCAGAAGATAGTTTGAAAGGTTTGATGCGCGGATATAATGCTGCTTTAGGAGTGAAATGTAATTTTTGCCACGCCGAAAATCCAGATACGAAAAAGATGGATTTTGCAAGTGATGCAAAAAAAGAAAAGGAATTTGCACGTCATATGATTGTGATGACACGTGATATAAACGCAAAAAATTTCAATTGGGAAAATGCAAAAAATCCTGAAATGATCAATGTTGTAACATGTGTAATGTGCCACAGAGGAAACGAAAGTCCTACAAAATCATTGATTGAGCCTGTAAACGTTGACTTGAAAAATGTGAAAGATGTTGCAAAAGAAAAATTAGCTCCGGCATCTGGTTCAACGAAAGTTGAGAAAAAATAAAGAATAGAAATATAAGCTCCATTTTTGGAGCTTTTTTTATTTTCAAAATTCAATAAATCGTATAACTTTGCTTTCATAATTTAAAGAAATAAAATGTTTAAATTTATTCGTAAGGTTGTAATTTATCTTTTTGTAGCTCATCTTGTATACATTGTTGTGTTAAAGTGGATTAATCCGCCGTTCACGATTACGCAAGTTCAGCAAGGTTTTGAACAAGGAAAATTTAAGCGCGATTATATTTCCTATGACGAAATGGGACGAAATATAAAATTGGCTGTAATTGGTTCTGAAGATCAAAAATTTCCTGTGCACAATGGATTTGATATGGATGGAATACAGGAAGCGATTGAAAAGAATAAAGAAGGTAAAAAACTTCGTGGAGGTTCTACGATTTCTCAACAAGTCGCGAAAAATGTGTTTTTGTGGCAAGGTCGTTCTTGGTTGAGAAAAGGATTGGAAGTTTATTTTACGTTTATGATCGAAAAAATTTGGGGCAAACAACGTATTTTAGAAATGTATTTGAATACTTCTGAAATGGGAATTGGTGTTTTTGGTGTTGAAGCAGCTTCTGAATATTATTTTAATAAGCCTGCTAAAGATTTAACTAAAAATGAAGCGGCTCGAATTGCAGCAGCTTTGCCATTGCCTCGAAAATATAATGTGAATCCGCCTTCGTCTTTTATCAGTAGACGCGCTAGTCATATCGAGCGACAAATGCGAAATATACAAGGAAGCACTGATTTGGAAAAGGTTTTAGGAGAATAAAATAGAAAAGAGAAGTTAATAAGCTTCTCTTTTTTTATTACTCTCTCCAATTAATTTTAACTGCAGAAATTTTATCTAACTCTAAACGAGTTTCAGGAAGTAAATTGAAATCATTTTTCATATAAAAAGCCAACGGAGAACGATAAGGCTCTCCATTTGCTTTTGTATCTTTTTCGTGGTCGATTACCCAACCATTTAGTTCTGTCGAAAATGTTTTTAATCGATTAAGAATTTTACGTCCTAAACCAATTTGATGCAATTCGCTATCCACAATTATTGCAAACCATTTCTCATAATCTCTTTCAAAAATTACCGCCCAAGCTTGCATTTGATTGTTTTCATCTACAGCAAAAAAATGTTTTGCATCAATCAAACTATTCAAATAATTTTCGGTGTCCTGTAAACTCTCAAAAGTCAGATTAATAGGATATTCATTGTTCCAAATTTTAAAAATATACTCTTTATGAATTTGGTTCAATGTTGTAAATGAATAGATTTCGAATGAATTAAGTTGAGGCATAAAATGATTTCTTATTCCGCTAAATATACTAATTTATTTAGTCAAAATTTCTTTTAAAATCAAAGGTTTGTCAGTTGTAATATAATCAGCTTTCATATCGATCATTTCTTGCATCACTTTTGGGTCGTTAACTGTCCAAACATTAACCAATAATCCCAAGTTTTTCGCTTCTTTCACCCAAGTAGGATTTTTCTGAAAAATGCTGTAATGATAATCAATTCCATTCCAATTTCTCTCTTTTACTTCTTGAGGAGACAAATCTCCGGCTAAATAAGAAACGTGAAATTTTGGTGCTAATTTCTTAAATTCATCACAAATATTTTGACTAAATGAAATGATTTCAACTTGTTTTTCTACTTTATGTTTTTTGATGATTTCAATCGCTTTTTTTACTGCACGATCTTCATTTTCTTTTGATGAGTGAGGTTTTAATTCGAAAATTAATTTGACATTCTTATTCTTTTTTCCTTGTTCAAAATATTCTTCTAAAGTTGGCATATTTTCGTTGTTAGCTAATTTCAACGTTTTTAAAAGAGAAGAATTTGTAGTTTCGATTGTATGACCTTGGTAATGATCATCATGATTCACCATCAAAACATCATCAGCACTAATTAATACATCAAATTCAGAACCATAAGCACCAATTTCTTGTGCAGATTTTAATGATTTAATCGAATTTTTTGCGTTGTTTTCGGTGTCCCAATAACCACGATGAGCAATAATTTTTTGAGCATTTGCCATGTTTGTAAGCATAAAGGTTGTTAAGGCAGTAAATATAATTTTTTTCATGATGAATTGTTTTTTCAAGGTAAAATTATTTCGATTAATCGGTTTTAAAGTTATGAAAATATTAAGTTCTTGGAAAACTATAAAAATCTACCTAAAAGAATGAAAAATGACGTGAATAAAATTGTGATTGCGCCGAATTTCACTTAATTTTGCACAAAGACAAACACAATGACGCAAGGAATTATTATTTTAGATTTTGGCTCGCAATACAATCAATTAATCGCGCGCCGAATTCGAGAATTTGGAGTTTATACAGAAATTATTCCCTACAACACTTCGATCGAAGAAATCAAAAAACACAATCCAAAAGGAATTATTTTATCAGGAGGACCTTCTTCAGTTTTTGGAGATGAAGCCGCTTTGGTAGAAAAAGAATTATTCGAAATGGGCGTTCCTGTTTTAGGAATTTGCTATGGAATGCAATTGATTTCGCATTTATTAGGTGGAGAAGTTAAGAAAGGAGAAAAAGGAGAATATGGAAAATCTGAATTAACAGTTTTAGCTCAAAACAGTTTATTCGCAGGAGTTCCAGAACAATCTACAGTTTGGATGAGTCACTTCGATGAAGTGATGACAGCGCCAATAGGATTTACAATTTCAGGAAAATCAAATATAGATATTGCAGCAATCGCAAACGAAGATAAAAATATTTTTGCGGTACAATTTCACCCAGAAGTTACACATTCAGAATATGGTTCAACAATGTTAGAAAACTTTGTTTTCAATATTTGTCAGGCTGAAAAGAATTGGGTTTTAAAAGATTTTATCGAAACAGAAATTGCTCGTATAAAAGAAGTAGTTGGTGATAAAAAAGTGATTTTAGGACTTTCAGGAGGTGTTGATTCTTCTGTTGCAGCGGTTTTAATTCATCGTGCAATTGGCGATCAATTAACGTGTATTTTTGTTGATACTGGTTTATTGAGAAAAGATGAAGGGAAAAAAGTAATGGAAAATTACGGAAAGCACTTCAACATGAACATCAAAATGGTAGATGCTTCAGAACGTTTCTTAACAAACTTGAAAGGTATCGATGAACCAGAAGCAAAACGTAAATCAATTGGTAAAGATTTCGTGGCTGTTTTTGATGAAGAATCAAATAAATTTGAAGATGCAGCATTCTTAGCACAAGGAACTATTTATCCTGATGTAATCGAATCGCAATCTGTAAAAGGACCTTCTGCAACAATCAAATCGCATCACAATGTTGGTGGATTACCAGAAGATATGAAACTTCAATTATTAGAACCATTACGCGAATTATTCAAAGATGAGGTTCGTAAAGTTGGAGTAGAATTAGGTATTCCTCGCGAATTAGTTTACCGTCATCCATTTCCAGGACCAGGTTTAGGAATTCGTGTTTTAGGTGAAGTAGACGAAGAAAAAGTTAGAATTTTACAAGAAGCAGATCAAATTTTTATTGACGAGCTTTATGCACATAATTTATACGACGAAGTTTCTCAGGCTTTCGTGGTTTTATTACCTGTAAAATCTGTTGGTGTAATGGGAGACGAGCGTACGTACGAATATACGGCGGTTGTTCGTTCTGCAAATACGATTGATTTTATGACAGCAACTTGGTCAAAATTACCTTACGAATTCTTAGAATTAGTTTCGAATAGAATTATCAATGAGGTAAAAGGAATTAACCGTGTAGCCTACGATATCAGCTCAAAACCACCAGCAACAATCGAGTGGGAATAAGCTAAAAAATATATCAAAGCCAGCCAATGTGCTGGCTTTTTTTCTATGTAAACTTTAAAAAACTAAATATTAAATGGAACTTTTAAAAGAAAGAATTCTGAAGGATGGAAAAAGTTTCGATGGTGGAATTCTAAAAGTTGATAGTTTTATCAACCACCAAATGGATCCTGTTCTGATGAAAGCAATTGCGTTGGAATTTGTCCAGCGATTTTCGGATTTAAACATTAATAAAATCATTACAATCGAAGCGAGTGGCATTGCACCAGCGATTATGGTTGGATTAGAATTGAATTTGCCTGTTGTTTTTGTGAAGAAAGCAAAACCTAAAACGATGGCAGATTTTTATGCGTCGCAAGTGTATTCATTCACGAAAGACCGAACGTACGATGTTTGCGTAAGTAGTCAATTTTTGAATGAAAATGATCATGTTATTTTTATTGATGATTTTTTAGCGAATGGAAATGCAGCTTTAGGTGTTAAAAGTTTAATAAAACAAGCAGGTTCTGATTTGGTAGGAATGGGATTCATCATTGAAAAATCATTTCAAGAAGGAAGAGAGAGATTGATAGATCAGGGAGTGAGAGTAGAATCTCTCGTTCGTATTGATTGGCTTGCTGAAGATTCAATTGAATTCGTCAAATAATTTGACAAAATTGTTAAATTTATTTTTTTATAATTTTAAAGATTAACTTAGAAATAAATTAAACACTTACTATTATGAAAAAAACTTTATTTATAGCAACAATATTACTATCTCAATTTTCTTTTTCTTAGGAAAAACCATATTTAGACGCATATGAAAGTAAAATTACTTGCTTTAACACTTACAATCTTACTATTTACAGCTTGCAATTCGTACAAAACGGCGAATTCAGCATTAGTTTCTGGTAATTTTAAGCAAGCTTTTGAGCAATCTACACAAGCTTATTTCAAAAATCCATCGGAGAAAAATGGAATCAAATATGTTCCATTAATTTTTGAAGCTTATCATAAAGGACAGCAAGAAGATGAAAATAGATTAAAACAAATTGAAACGTTGACTAATCCTTCTAAATATCAGGAAGCGTATCAAATTATTAATCGTTTGCAAGAAAGACAAAAAACGATTGCTGGAATTGATGGAAGATCGATTAGCGGGAAAACCTATAATTTCAAAACCAAAGATTATTCAGCAGCTTATAAAACGATTCAAGAAAAATATGCGCAATTTTTGTACGATGATGCAAAATCTTTTTTAAATCAAGGAGGAAAATTGAATGCGCAAACGGCCTATCAAAAGTTTCAAGTTTTAGAAAGTGTTTATTCTAATTATAAAGATACTCGTAGTTTGATGAATACCGCTCGCACAAACGGAATGTATAAAGTTTTGGTACAATTGGTAAACAACACCGAAGTTGTTATTCCTAAACTACTAGAGAAAGATTTGTTAGATTTTAACTCATATGGATTGGATTCTAATTGGACTGAATTTTACACAGGAAAACTAAATAGCTCGTATGATTATGTAATTCAATTAAGTTTTGAGACGATAAATGTTTCACCTGAACGAGAAAAAATTGAGGTGCATAATTTTGAGAAAAAAATTGTTGATGGTAAAGAAGAATTGGTGCAAAATGGAGTAGTGGTAAAAGATAAAGACGGAAAACCCGTGATGGTAGATCGTTATATTACAGTAAAAAGTAGATTCGAAGAAGTACAACGTATCAAAGAAGCTGCAATTACAGCGAGATATTATTTGATCGATAATCAAAAAGAACAAGCCATTGATTCTAAAAACTTAGCAAGTCAGTTTATTTTTAGAGATTCTTACGGAACTTACAAAGGAGATCGACGTTCTTTGGATCGAGATTATATAAATATGATTGGTAGAAGACCAGCTCCATTTCCATCAAATGAGCAAATGATTTTTGATTGTGGACAAGATTTGAAACGTAAATTCAAGAACGAAATCATCCGTATGAAGCTTTGATAAAAAAAATGTAAAAAATTTAATCATTTTTTAAAATTCATTTTCAATAGCTTATCACATAAAACGTCTGTTTTAGCTAAAAACTTGTAAAATTAGTTTTGGTGAATTAAAAAACCTTTCTATATTTGCACAGCAATTAAGACATAGACCCATGGTGTAACGGTAGCACATCGGTTTTTGGTGCCGCTAGTTGGGGTTCGAATCCCTGTGGGTCTACAAAAGTCTTATGCCTCGATAAGCAATTGTTGAGGCATTTTTATCTAACCTAGTTAAGAGAAAAGTTGCAAAAATTGAAATAAAATTTAGTCAGACCCATGGTGTAACGGTAGCACATCGGTTTTTGGTGCCGCTAGTTGGGGTTCGAATCCCTGTGGGTCTACAATTTTTTCTTTTCAATTTTAACATAATAATCATGGACAGACCCATGGTGTAACGGTAGCACATCGGTTTTTGGTGCCGCTAGTTGGGGTTCGAATCCCTGTGGGTCTACAGATTTTAAGCTTCAATATTTTTATTGAAGCTTTTTTTATACTATATATTTTGTTATATTTATCATAATTGATTTAGTAAATGACATTAGAGGACATAATTTTAGAAGCTAAAAAAGGGAAACGAAATGCTCAGAACGCAGTGATAGAGGTTTTGTGGAACAAAGTTTATCATTATGTATTTTCTAAGATTAGAAACGAAGAAGAAGCCGAAGATATCGCTATAGAAACGTTTACGAAGGTTTTTACAAAATTGAAATTATATAACGAAGATTTTGACTTTACGACTTGGGTAATTTCTATCGCACATAATACGATGATTGATCATATCAGAAGATCTCCAAAACTGAATATTTCTCTTGATGATGAAACCAATTTTTTAGAAATTTTAGAAGATCATCCTTCGCCAGAAGAACATTTGATTTTAAAACAAGATAATGACACGCTGATAAAAGCTATTGCAAAATTGAGAGAACCTTATCAAAAAATTATAGAATTGCGTTATATCGAAGATAAAACATACAAAGAGATTGCTGAAGAACTCAATTTGACCTTACCAAATGTTAAAGTTCGTCTTTTAAGAGCCAAACAATTGTTAACAGAGGTGATGCAAGATAATATTTAGTAAATTTATTCGTTGAAAATTTGTTGAAGAAAACTGGATCGAAAATGAAGAAGCACATATACCTTACAACAATTATTATCGCAAGTTTATTCTTGACGTCTTGTGGAAGTAGTAAAGTAACTTCGTATAAGAAAACTGGTTCTAAAAAAGTTTATACTTCTTCCAAAAAAAACGAATCTACAGAGGTTTTTCGTTCTAAAAATGCTGATGATAGTGCGCCTCGTGATATAAATAAAATTCTAAAAACGGCAAAATCTTACTTAGGAACACCTTACAAATATGGTGGAGTTACGAAAACAGGTTTCGATTGTTCGGGACTGGTTTATGTAAGTTTCAAGGAAATGAATTTAGAATTGCCTCGTCGTTCGAGTGATCAAGCTGAATATGGAAAAGAAATTACAATCGAAAATGTTAAAATAGGTGATTTAATATTTTTTAATACTTCAGGAAATTCAATCTCTCATGTAGGTATTGTAGAAAGTATTAATCATGACGGATCAATCAGTTTTGTACATTCTTCAACTTCGAAAGGTGTCATCATTTCTTCCCTTGATGAAAATTATTGGAAAACTAGATTTGTAAAAGCGGTTAGACTTTTATAACTTGACGTGTGCTTAAAAAAAGAACTATATTATTAACTTTTTTTGGATTACTATTTTTTAGTTTATCCATAGTTGTTAATGCTCAAGAAGATAGTGTCAAAATTGATACAGTTAGAATTGAGAATAAAAATCATTCTAAGTTTAGAAAGTTTTACCAAAAATTATTATTCAAGAAAAAACCAACGAGTTTTCCTATTCTGCCCAATAATAATGTAGGTGATGGAAAATATCAAGGAAAAATTATTCGAAATATTTACTACAAAACACAAGACCCTTTCGGATATTCTTTGCAGGACACGACAAGAAAACCGACAAAATGGATTGAAAGAACTGGAAATACACTACACGGGAAATCTAAGCAATTTGTGTTGCGTCAAAATATGTTGCTGAAACTAGGAGATAAATATGATTCTGTAAAAGCAGCTGAATCTGAGCGTTTAATACGTACCAATCGTTCTATTCGTCGAGTAGAGATTAAGGAAGAAGCTGTCGGGAATGATTCGGTTGATTTATATGTCAATTCAATTGACTCTTGGAGTATGTTTATTACAGGTTCGGTTTCGAGTTCAAAAGCTGGAATTCGCATTAGAGAGCGAAATTTTTTAGGTTTAGGACATGTGTTTGATAATCGTTACCGTCACAATTACAAAACAGGAAATTCGTTATATCAATTTAATTATACGGTTCCAAATATTGCCCAAACTCGAATTATTGGGAATGTACGTTATTTCAAAAATGAAGATAATCATTATACAAAATCAATCAGTTTTGTACGACCTTTTTATTCGCCATTAGCACATTATGCAGGTGGAGTTTCGGTTGGACAAGTGTATTTTAAAGATTCATTAGATTTCGAAAAACCTATTTTGGTTGATAACCATTTCAAATATAATTACCAAGATTATTGGTTGGCAAGAGCGTTTAGAATTGATGATGGTCATTCAGAAAATATTACCAATTTTATTGTTTCAGGGCGATTTTATGATCGATCTTATACCGAAACACCAACTCCAGAAAACGATCCTGTGAACTTTTTTTCTGACCAAACGAATTATTTAGTAGGGATAGGAATTTCTTCAAAACGATATATCAAAACAAAATATATTTTCAATTATGATATTGAAGAAGATATTGCGATAGGGAAATCATTGGGCATTATAGGAGGAATTCAAAATATTCGTCAAACTGATCGTTATTATCTTGGCGGAAAAGCTTCTGCTGGAGGTTTTTTAAATACCGGTTTTTGGGGATTTGGAGTTGAGTTTGGAGGATTTTTTAATAAAGGAAAATTTGAACAAAAAACGCTGTCTGTAGAATTACAATATATGGCAAAGTTGATAAATTGGGGAAAATGGAAGTTCAGAAACTTCATGAAAACTAATTATCTTTTGGGACATGATCTTTTAGATTCTCCTGCGGATCAACTTTCGCTTCATGAACATGATTATTTGGGAATGGCAGGTTTCAAATCGGATAGAGGATTAACAGGTCAACAGAAATTAATGTTCGAGTATCAATTGCAATCTTATACGCCTTACGAGTTTTTAGGATTTCGTATTTCGCCATTTTTCAATGCGATGGTTGCGGCAATTGGAGATAACAAAAAATTTATACTGAATAATAACCCAATTTATTCGCGTTTTAGTTTGGGTGTGATGTTGACAAATGATTATTTTGTGTTTAATAATATTCGTTTTTCATTGTCGTATTATCCTTCAATTCCTGGACAAGGTGATAATCTAATCAAGACAAATTTATTAGATAATAGAGATTTCCAAATGATGGATTTCGACTTCTCAAAACCAAATTATATTCGTTGGAATAGGTGGGATTAAAGTATAAAAAAAGCTTGAAGATTTCTTCAAGCTTTTTTTATGTCTTAATATTTTTTATTTCACTTGTCTGGAAACGATCCACGAAACCAAGCTTCCCAAACCTAAAACAGTTACAATAACTGCAACAAAGTTTTCGACAGAAAAGATAAATGGAAACGGAACAGTTGGCGAAGCCATAACCAAACCAAAATCTATTTGTAATAATCCAATAACAGAGGCGATTAATAAACCTGTTGTCATCGCAATAAAGGTGATAATAAAACCAGTTTGGAAGAAAATATTACGAATATTTTTTCGTGATAATCCAAAACTATACATCGTCTGAATTTCTTTCTTTTTATCCAAAATCAAGATAATAATTGTTCCTGCCAAATTGAAACATGCAATGATAATGACTAACGTGAAAATCAAATAACTGATTAAGTTTTCCATATTCATTACTTTCAAGAAAGCTGAATCTAAATCTTGTCTGGTTTCGATTTTATAATGAGAACCTAATATTTTTTGAAGTTGAATTTTTACTTCGTTAAACGATTTTTTTCCAGTCGTTTTTACCTCAATTGAATAACATTGATTTTCGTTTAACAACAATAATTCTTGCGCCAAACCTAAAGTCGTAAATATGTGTTTGTCGTATTGTTCGTTCAAAATAAACACGCCAACACTGTACGCATCTTTGCGTGTAAAAGCATCGCTTTCTTGTTTTATTAGACCTGTTCCAGCTTTTGGCATCATCAAATCTGCTGGCGTTATCGGATCGATATAAAGTTGCAAACGCTCTGCAATTCCATTCGAAACAATAAAATTATCATCGCGATTAAAGTCTAAATATTGTCCACCATAAATTACCGTATCTAAACGTGTAATTTTGGTGAAATTTTCGTCAACACCTTTCAAATAGGCAATATCTTGCTTTCCTTTGTAATCGATGTAGACTTTTTCTTCGATGATTTTAGAAAAAGCTTTGACATCTTTTTGTTGCTTCAATTGATCCACAACAAAAGTTAAACTGTCCAATACTTTTCCTTTCGAAGGTGATATTTTAATTTCAGGATTTACATTGCTATAATACTTTAAATTCATTTTTTCTAATCCCGAAAAAACGGATAAAATAATAAACAAAGCCGCTGTAGCAACCAAAATAGCACCAACAGCAATCGATGTAATAATGTTTACGGCGTTTGTATTCGTTTTCGAAAAAATGTAGCGTTTCGCAATGTAAAGTGAAATGTTTCTCATTATAAGATTGGATTATTTCCTTCTCCTCTTAGCGCTTTGTCGATTTTATCCATTTCGTCTAACGAATTATCTAAAATGAAAATTAATTCTGGTGTAATACGCATTTGTTTAGAAGCACTTTTTGATAAAATTCCTCTAAATAATGGTGTATTCACTCTAATTTCTTTGAAAATTTCGTCTTTTTGAGTACTTGGAAAAATACTTACATAGATTTTAGAAACGCTCAAATCTGGTGTTACTTTTACTTCTGTAACACTAATCAAATTTCCAGGGAATTCCTTTACAGCCCATTTTCTAAAAGCTTCTGCTAATTCTTCTTGAAATAATTTACTTACTTTTTGTTGTCTATTGCTATCCAATTCTATTCATTTTTATGAGACTGTAAAATTACTGCATTTTTTCGTGATTAAAAACATTGATGAATTGAATTAAGTTCTTTGTAAATTTGTTTTAATGAAAAAAGATATCGAAACTTCAGAAGATGTTGCTTTATTGGTAAATACGTTTTACGATAAAGTGCAAAAAGATGATGTCATTGGTTACTTTTTTTCGGAAGTTGCAAAGGTAAATTGGGACGAACATTTGCCGCATATGATTCAGTTTTGGGAAACTGTTTTATTAGGAAAAGCAACTTTTGAAGGTTGGCCAATGCGAACACATTTGGTTTTGAGTCAGAAAGAGAAATTAAAACCGCATCATTTCGAGCGTTGGATTGAATTGTGGTACGGAATAATTGACGAAAAATTTGAAGGAGAAATAGCAAATGAAGCAAAAAATAGAGCAAAAATTATGCGTGATTTAATTCTTTTCAAAATTGACCAAATGGAACAAAAACAAGGGTTTATTCAATAAAAAAAATGCAGCTTCATAAAAGTTGCATTTTTTTTGTATAATTTGATTAATGATTGAAAAATTATTTCGCAATCATGATTAATTTTTTATTGATAAACTCCATAATTCCAGCTTTAGAAAGTTCGCGTCCGTAACCCGAATGTTTCACACCACCGAAAGGTAAATCTGGGCTTGAAGAAACTTGTTTGTTTACGTAAACCATTCCCGAATCTATTCTACGAGCGATTTTCTCCGCATTCGGAACATCTTCTGTATAAATAGAAGCACCTAATCCGTAAGGCGTATCATTCGCAATTTTGATTGCTTCTTCTACATCCTTCACTTTCCAAATACAAACTACAGGTCCAAAAACTTCTTCGTCATAGGCCTTCATTCCAGGTTTTAAATCTGTTAAAATTGTTGGTTGTAAAAAGAACCCATCACGATCAATACGTTTTCCTCCTGAAACAATTGTTGCTCCTTTATTAGCTGAATCATTAATTTGATCCAATAATTTTTCTAACGCGCTTTCCGAACTTACAGGTCCCATATTGGTGTCAGCATGTGTAGGGTCGCCAACTTTCATTCCGTTTATATAGTCCGTAATTTTTTTCAAATATTCATCGTAAATACCTTCTTGTACTATAATACGTTTCGAAGAAGTACAAGCTTGTCCAGCATTACGTAAACGACCGTTAATGGTTCCGTTCATCACTTTTTCGATATCCGCATCATTCAAAACGATCATTGGATCAGAACCACCAAGTTCTAAAACCGAAGGTTTTACATTTTTACCAGCGATACTTGCAACCTCTGCACCAGCAACTTCTGAACCAGTTAAAGATACACCAACAATTTTTGGATTATTAATAATCGAATCTGTGTCTTTTCCTGACATCAATAAGTTTTTGTACAAACCTTTTGGAGCGCCAGCAGCAGTAAACATTTCTTCGAAAGCGATTCCACATTGCGGAATATTAGAAGCCGTTTTCAAAACAACTGTGTTACCAGCCATAATGTGAGGCCCAGCAAAACGTGCAATTTGAGAAAAAGGAAAGTTCCAAGGCATGACACCTAATAACACACCAATAGGTTCTGAAACCACATAAGCGTCACCTTTTTCTGTTTGTAAAGGAACATTTGCCAAGAATTCTTCTGCATTATCAGCGTAATATTCGATGATATTTGCACTATAATCAATCTCGATTTCGCTCTCATACAATGGTTTTCCCATTTCTGTTGTAATCAAAGCAGCTAATCGAGTTTTTTGCTTGCGCATTTCGTTTGCAACACGGTTCATAACAGCTTTTCTTTCTTCGAAAGATTCGAATCGCCATGTTTGATATAATTCGTTTGCGTCGTCTATATATTGATTGATTTCTTCGCTTGTGTAGGCTTGAAATTCTTTTTCGATTTTACCTGTAGCAGGATTTAATGTTCTGATTGAACTTGCCATTTCACTCTTTATTTAATGTATACAAAGTTGTAGCAATTCTCGTTCCTAACAAAACTTTTAGGATAAATAAAACTGATAGTTTGTTGAATTAAACTAAATGTAGTTGATTGTTTAGTTTTTATATTAATTTAAGCTAGATGATTGTTTGCTGAATTCAGAAATTTTTCTTTTCTAAATGTTTAAGGTTTTAGATTTCTTAAAGATTTTTGAAAGATGATAAGTCATTCTGATTTCTATGACAAAACCAAGTTATTTTTATAAATATTTTGATTTTTAATTAGTGCATAAATCCGATGAATAATTTTATTTCTAACAGCATTTAAAACAGACATTTTATTTTTCCCTTCTTCTACCTTTCGATGATAATAAATAGCCAAGTCATTA
>NZ_JAOCDJ010000018.1:0-43046 GCF_029840885.1 Empedobacter sp. GD03861 | reverse complement strand
TCCTTAAGTCGCTGGTACAATGGAAAATATTTTTTGAGAATTTTAGATTTGAGATGTAGATATTAGATTTTTGACGAGAAAAGCTCTTTTTTACCGCATGAAATGATTAGACTTTTTGCTTTTCTTACCAAAAAGAAAAGTAAAATGGATACTTTTGAGTTAACTATTCGGGAGAAATTGCACAAAGCGAAACTCATTTATTCAATATAGTTAATACCCGTTGTGCATTTTAAATAATTTGGGTTTTTAGCTTATTAATATTTCGATTAAAGTATGTTTTATTAATGTACTGATTCAATGTTTGTGCAGTAATTTTAGCTAGAATTCTGGTTTTAAACCCCTCAAAAGTCTTTGCATAATTGCGTATAATCATAAATTAATCACATAGTTGAGAAAAAAAAGTTTCAATTCATTTTTGATATTTTTTGATTGGATCTTTTCGCTGTTTCTAATCAAATATTAGCTTCATTAAATAAGTCAATTTGAATTGTTTGTAACAAATAATCTCTATCACCAAGTAGCACTCAATCTGATAGTTGAGATTTTATATCTTTCAAAAAATAAATATCATGAACAGATGCGGGACTAATATCAATACTCTAGAAAACACCTCTTAAAAAACAAACAGCATGAAGTTTATAGCCATAAAAAGACAATTGCTGAGAAGCACTAAAACCTCTATTTGGTGCACAAAACTGATGCTCTTTGCAAAATTTAGAGTGATTAATTCTTGTTATTTCACAAACTTCCAACGGCATAATATCAACGATAAAACAATTTTTAAATTCATTAAATTCTTTCGCTAATTTGAGTCGAATATTATTAATTTGCTCTGATAATCTTCGTTTTCTACGATTGTAAATACTACGCTCAATTTTACAACTTAGCGCTTTAGGAAGATTTCGAAATAAATGATTTTCACTATCAATACCCATAAATTTAGCTGTTAAGACAAGATTTATGAGTTATAAATCAAAAAGTTTAGGTCTTCTACGTTGATAAATTAAAAGTGTATCTGTGGATATTTTCGTAGAACTTATAATATTCTTTCATAATTTGTAAGTAAGTTGTTCATTGTAAATGTTTTGTACTTAAAACAATTTACTGATTTTCAATCAAATGAACAACTTTATTATTTAGTAATCAAAATGCACAACGGGTAAAACTAATATTTTTAATCATAATTTTGATTTAAGTTTTGTAAAAAATCAGCCATATCCTCAATTCGTAATTGCAGCTTACTCCCTACTTTAAGGCAGGATGAAGGCAACATAGTGGCAGTAGAGTGTATACAATACTTTTTTTGGACGGTTGAAAGTTGACAGCAATTCGTCTAAGTTCCCGATACTAAAATCAGAGATTTTCACTCGAACTGACGAAAAGTACAATTGTTTTTCAAGAGTTTTAATTTTGTTGACAGTTCGAGTTGAAAAAAAATGGTGAATCATTACACTCGAGTTTTGTATTTTCACTGTATGAAATGATTAGGCGGTGAATATTTGCTGAATCAAACAAATAGGCAGCGGCTACTTTTGGGTTATGGGCTCGGGAGAGGTTTCGAGAAGCGAAATAAATTAGTAACTAATCTATACTTTCATAATCTTTTTTATCGAGTTGATAATCAATAAACGATACTTTTCTGAGCTTCGCATTTCGTTTTGGAATAATAGGGTAACCTTTGGCTTCGGCAAATACTTTTGTGAATTTTGCGCCGAAATATAGAATTGTTGCAACATAATAAATCCACAACAAAAGAATAACCAACGAACCTGCCGATCCAAAAATGGTAGAATATTTGGAGTTTGCGATATAAATACCAATTAAATATTTTGCAATAAAGAATAGAATCGCCGTAAAAAACGCTCCTACAAAAGCTTGTTTTGCTTTGATACGTGCATCGGGAAGAATCTTGAAGAGAATATAAAATATCAAAATCGAGATTGAAATACTCAATGTATTATTAAGAAGAATAACTGTGGTCTTCGTCATAATGGTATCGAGTTCGAAAAGACTGAAAATTTCTTCTCCAAATGATACTAAAACACTGTTGAGAATTACCGTTGCGATAAGTACGATTCCAAGCGATAGAATGATAAGAAACGAAAGTCCTCTATTGATCACAAATTTTAACCATGCTCTTCTTGGAACTGCTTCGACACGCCAAATGAGATTGAGGCTATCTTGCATATCGGTAAACATTGTTGTAGAACCAAAAATCAAAATTCCGATACCTATATATAATGCAAGCGAACTATCTCCTGAAATGGTAGAATTTGTGACAAAATTTTGTACAGCTAAAGCGACATCTGGACCAACAATATTTTTAAGCTCATAAAACATTCGGTTTTCGATAGCATCTTTCTTAAAGAATAAACTTGCACTGGAAATTACAATCAGAATTAATGGAGAAAGTGAAAATAATGCGTAATAAGTTAACGAAGCACTCAATTTCATAATTCGGTCTTCACCAAATTCGACAATTGTCTGTTTTAAAATATTAAAGTAAAATTTTAGTTGCTTCATTAAATTGGTTTAGAGATTAAAGATACAAATTCATAAAATCTATAACAAAAAAAAGACCATTCGATGAATGGTCTTTAAAAATATATCTTAAATCTTAGCTTACACTAACATTGTAACAGGATTTTCGATGTACATTCTTAGCGTTTGTAAGAATTGTGCACCCGTAGCTCCGTCTACTGTTCTGTGATCACAAGCTAAAGATAATTTCATTGTGTTACCAACTACAATTTGTCCGTCTTTTACAACTGGTTTTTGAATAATTGCACCAACTGATAAGATACAAGAGTTTGGTTGATTGATAATCGATGTGAATGATTCGATTCCAAACATACCTAAGTTTGAAACAGAGAATGTTGATTTTTCCATTTCATCTGCTTTTAATTTGCGATCTCTTGCACGACCTGCATAATCTTTGACCTCAGCAGAAATTTGAGCAAATGATTTTTGATCTGTATTTTTAACAACAGGAACCAATAAACCATCTTCTACAGCAACTGCAACACCGATATTGATATCTCCGTGTTGAATAATTTCTGCATCTGTCCAAGTAGAATTTACAGCTGGATGTTTGCGTAATGCCATAGCACATGCTTTAACAACCATATCATTGAACGAAATTTTAGTATCTGGAACAGTGTTTAATTGTTTACGCGCTTCGATTGCGTTATCCATATCCAACTCAACATTTAAATAATAATGAGGAGCCGTAAATTTAGATTCAGCCAAACGTTTTGCGATAACTTTTCTCATTTGAGAATTTGGAATCACTTTATCTTCTCCAGAAACAAAAGTTTGAGCAGGTTTAACTGATTCAGATTTTGTTTCCGCTTTTGGTTGAGCAGATGGTTGATAATTTTCGATATCTTTTTTCACGATACGTCCATTATCACCAGAACCTTTCACCTCAGCTAAATTAATTCCTTTATCTTTTGCAATTGTTTTTGCTAATGGTGATGCAAAAATACGATCAGAAGAAGAAGTTTCTTCAACCTTATTATTTACATCTAATTGTACAACTACTGGTTTTTCGTCATCAACAACTTCTGTAGAAGCTGCTGGAGCAGCAACTTTACCTCCGTTTGCTACAATTGCAGAAACATCAGTACCAGCTTCACCAATAATTGCTAAAACAGAATCTACTGGCGCAGGCTCGTTCACTTTAGCACCTTGATATAATAAAACACCATCAAATTCTGATTCGAATTCTTGAACTGCTTTATCTGTTTCAATTTCTGCTAAAATATCACCTTCCGCAACTTGATCTCCAACATTTTTGTGCCAAACAACTACAGTTCCTTCTTCCATAGTATCAGAAAGACGAGGCATTGTAATTACTTCCACATTTGCAGGAATTTCTGCAGCTGGTTTTGCTTCTTCTGTTTTTGTTTCGTTGGGAGTTGATTTTTCTTCTTTCACTTCAGTAGTCGCTTTTGTTCCACCTCCGATTAAACCTGAAATATCTTCTCCTTCATTTCCGATGATTGCTAAAACTTCATCAACATTTGTTGATACACCTTCTGCAACACCTTGATATAATAATACTCCGTCAAATTCTGATTCGAATTCTTGGATTGCTTTATCTGTTTCGATTTCTGCTAAGATATCACCCTCAGCAATTTTATCTCCTACATTTTTGTGCCATTTTACAACAGTTCCTTCTTCCATTGTATCGCTTAAGCGAGGCATTGTAATAATTTCTGCCATGGTTTTTAGTTGTTTTCGATTTTATCTAAGAATGGATAATTTTCTTCTGAATAGATATAATCATACATTACGTGTTCTTCTGGATAGTTAGAGTTTTCTGCAAATTCTGCACATTCTTCTACCATCACTTTTACTTCATCAATAATTGCATCTAATTGTTCTTTAGTTGCCCAATTGTTTACTAAGATATGATTCTCAACATTCAAGATTGGATCTTCTTGTTTGTACTCTTCCACCTCTTCTTTTGTACGATAAGGCTCAGCATCAGACATAGAGTGACCTCTATAACGATATGTACGTACATCTAAGAAAGTTGGTCCATCTCCACGACGCGCTCTTTCAATAGCTTCGTAAGCTGCTTCTGCAACTTTTACAGGATCCATACCATCTACAGGCATACAAGGCATTTCGTATCCTAAACCTAATTTCCAAATATCTTCGTGGTTAGCAGTACGAGAAACAGAAGTTCCCATAGCGTATTGATTGTTTTCGCAAACAAAAACAACTGGTAATTTCCAGTTCATCGCCATGTTAAATGTTTCATGTAATGTACCTTGACGAGTTGCGCCATCTCCCATTAAACAGATTGTAACACCATCGCGATTAAAGAATTTATCACCAAAAGCGATTCCTGCTCCTAATGGAATTTGCCCACCAACGATTCCGTGTCCACCATAAAAATTATGCTCTTTACTGAAAACGTGCATAGATCCTCCTAAACCATGAGAAGTTCCTGTTTCTTTACCACATAATTCAGCCAAAATACGTTTTGGGTCTACACCCAAAGCCATAGGCCAAACGTGACAACGATAAGCAGTAATCACATGATCTACACCAGGTTTCATTGCATGAATAAAACCGGCTGGTAAAGCTTCTTGACCATTGTATAAATGTAAGAAACCTCTAATTTTTTGCTTTAAATATAATGAACGACACTTATCTTCGAAGCGACGCCAAAAAGTCATATCACGATACCATTGTAGGTACGTTTCTTGCGTTAATTTTTCCATAATTGCACAATTCCGTTGGAACAAATTTAAACTAATCTATTTAGTGTACAAAATTGCTACCCTAAAAATTCGTCAGTAAAATGTAATGGAAGCAAATCTTTAGCAGAATTTATCACCAAAACATCACCTTCTTTTCCAGATAAAATAATTTCGATTGGTTGCGATTGTTTCTTTTCAATCTCTAAAATATATTGTCGACACATCCCGCATGGAGGCAATGGATAATTGACATTTGGCGTAGAAACAGCCAATTTTTCAATCTTAATATTTGGGAAGTTTGCATTTACATAAGCCAATAAACCTCTTTCGGCACAAGTTCCGACTGGATACGAAGCATTTTCTTGATTTGAACTCGAAAAAATTTCTCCATTTTCTAATTGAACAGATGCACCAACATTGAAATTAGAATAAGGCGCATATGCATTCAACGAAATATCATAAGCCTCTTCTACTACTTTTTTTTGTTCTGCTGCAAGCTCAGATTTACTCTCGAATCGTTCAAATTCAAAAGAATATTTTTCTTTTTTCATATAGAATTTACACCAAAGTGTATTATTTAATTAATTATTAAATACTTAAATCCTCTCAGCTATTTTATTCAATAGAAAAAGGAAGTAAATTTATAAAAAAATATTTTATGTTAGTGAAAATTTTTGCAAGTGCTATTTTCGGAGTTTCCGCAAAAACAATTATTGTGGAAGTTAATATTGATCAAGGTGTCGGGTATCATTTGGTTGGTTTGCCCGATAGCGCAATAAAAGAAAGTAATTTTAGGATAAATGCTGCACTAAAAAATTCTAATTTGAAATTACCTGGTAAAAAAATCACGATTAATATGGCGCCAGCAGATTTACAAAAAGAAGGTTCTGCCTATGATTTACCAATCGCAATTGGAATTTTAGCAGCTTCGGAGCAAGTAAATTCTGAACAACTCCATAAATTTATAATGATGGGCGAATTATCGCTAGATGGTTCACTTCGACCTATAAAAGGTGCATTGCCGATTGCAATACAAGCAAAAGAAGAAGGTTTCGAAGGAATTATTTTACCCAAACAAAATGCAGACGAAGCAGCTGTTGTAGAAGGAATCGATGTTTTTGCGGTTAATAACATCAGAGAAGTTGTTGATTATTTTAACGAAGAAATCATTTTACAACCTCATCAAGTTAATTTAGATGATTATTTTTTTAGTGAAATGAATAATTATCCTTTCGATTTTGCTGATGTAAAAGGTCAAGAAAATGTAAAACGTGCGATGGAAATCGCTGCTGCAGGAGGACATAACATTATTTTGATCGGTCCTCCAGGAAGTGGAAAAACAATGTTAGCCAAACGAATTGCTTCAATTCTTCCGAAAATGACCGTACAAGAAGCGCTCGAAACAACAAAAATTCATAGCGTTGCTGGAAAATTATCTAACAAATCATTAATTGTAAGTCGTCCTTTTTCTAGTCCACATCATTCTATATCGGATGTCGCCTTAGTCGGCGGTGGTTCTTATCCACAACCTGGAGAAATTTCTTTGGCGCATAATGGTGTTTTGTTTTTGGATGAATTACCCGAATTTAAGCGAACTGTTTTAGAAGTTATGCGTCAACCTTTGGAAGATCGAGAAGTCACAATTTCGAGGGCAAAATTCACTGTGAATTATCCTGCGAGTTTTATGTTAGTAGCTTCTATGAATCCAAGTCCGAGCGGTTATTTTATGGATGATCCAAACAACACTTCCTCTTTAGCGGAAATGCAACGTTATATGAATAAAATTTCTGGACCACTTTTGGACCGAATTGATTTACATATCGAAGTGAATCCTGTTCCGTTTGATGATTTGTCGCAAGAACGTCGTGGCGAAAAAAGTGCTGTGATTCGTGAACGTGTCATTAATGCAAGAAATATCCAGACCAAACGATTTGAAAATACAAAAGTCCATTACAACTCGCAAATGGGACCAAAAGAGTTGGATACTTTTTGTGATTTAGATGATCATTCGAAGCATTTAATCAAAGTTGTTATGGAAAAATTAAATCTTTCTGCTCGTGCGTATGATCGAATTATTAGGGTTGGACGAACAATTGCAGATTTAGATAATTCTGAAACTATTCTTTCAAAACATATTAGTGAAGCTATTCAGTATAGAAGTTTGGATCGAAATCAGTGGATGTGAGTTTAATTATTAATGATGAATGATGAATTATGCGTTATGCAAAAAAAAGGAATCTCTTTCAAGATTCCTTTTCCATTTACTAAAATTCAAATTCACCAACCAAAATTCCTTCGCCGCCAGAATTTGGCTTGTTATTCTGGAAAGTAATCATTTTCTTCACTTGTTTTCCTGAGCTATACATCAAGTAAATCTCTGCCGAAATAGTTGTTGGCCCTGAAATACTCATTTGTCTTTCTCCGAAAAAATTCGTTTCTATTTTATATTTTCCTTTGATCGCTTTTTTTAACATAAATTGTTCTGGTCCGAAACCTTGCGTCACATCCTCACTCATTCGTCCACCAATCGCAGTTGTACGATGTCCGTAAAAACATTTCTCGCCATTTGGATCCGTCACCCACAAATCAATATCGGTCATATCTTTATTCCAATTCATCACCACACGAATATCAACCGGAATATCAACAATGATATCTTTATTAATTTTCGATAAATTCAATTCTTTTCGATGAAGCGAAATCAAATTATTAACTTCAGGAACAATAATCTCCGTAATATCTCGATCACGATTGGCAATTTCTACTGAATAATCATTCGTTAATACTTTATACAGATATTCTAAAGCCGATTGATATTGCTCATTATCTTGCAACGCCAACGCATAATCTCGATAACTTTGCGCATCAAAAGGTCGCCAATCTAATATTTTTTTCGTGATAAATAATTCTGTTTGATACTCCTCAATTTCTTTCAATTTGTATGCTAACATTTTATACAATTCTGCATCTTCCAAACCTAAATCTGCAATCGAGCTTAAAATTTTTAATCCAGTTTCTCTTTCTTTTTTCAGAAAGAAAAATGTTGCCACATCAAAATAATACGCAGGCGTTTCGGCATAATCTTTTCTCAAATCCAAATAAGTTTGATATGGATTTTTTGACGCTTCTATCAACTTCATATATTCTTTATCCGATTTTACATTGACTATTTTAATTTCTGGAACCGAAACTGATGATTCATCCTTCATTTTTTTATCTGTAACAAGCATATTTGCACTACTCGCTCTACTTTCTCTTCTAGTTGTTCCATATGCTGTAACAGAAACAGCTTGTATATCTGCAGAAACTTCTCTTTCTTCAATTGCAATCCCTTCCGCTCTTCCTTCTAATGCAACTGAAACTAAAACAGAATCCGCAACAGGTTTTGGATATTTCGGTTTTACATATTTAAAATCTTTCTTCCACCACTCTTTCAATTCCTTTGCTTTCGCAATTGCATTTTTCAACAAATCAGCTTTTCGAGTTTCTTTTTGTTCAAAACCTTGTTTCGATAATTTATTAAATTCATTTTGCAATTCTGCTGGTGGATTGATTTTATACTTTACATAATCCGAAACATTTTCCAAAACAATCAAACTTGTGTTCGATGTTACAATCGAAAATTGTTTCCCAATTTCTTCAATTTCTGTTTTATTTTGCTCTGGATTCAATTCCAAATAATTCACTTTACTTTGCGCCCAAATTTTACTGATTTCAAGATTTTGAGTTGCTTTACTCAAATCCAATTCTTTGTTGAATTCCACTTTTCCATTTCGTCCAAACATCATCGTTAATTTTGCATTTGGATACTGAGAAATTCCCGAAATCGAAATTCCATTGTTCACATCATTTGTCGAAATTGGGTAAACTTCTCCCGCTGTATTATTGATAATTCCTAAGAATTGAACCGAACTTTCGTTGATTTGTTTGAACGCATTTTCTACAGAATTTTCATTTAGATTGATAAATTTTCCTCCAACTTTTTGCGCAATCATTTTCAAAACGCCATAATTAGAAGTCGGCGAAGATGCAATTGTATAAAAAGGTTTATCTATATTAAAAATATTCGAGCCAAAAGACGAAATTCCATCCGAAAACAATAAATATTCGTCTGCTTTCAGACTTGCTGGAAGAATTTTCGCATAATTTGTTCCTCCATCATACGTCACATTTTCCAAATATTTTTTCAATTCTGACCAATCACCATTTTTAATTTGAAAAAATCTCGATTTTTCCAAAGAAAAATTCAATAACGAAACTTCAATATTTAGATTTTTTTGTTGAGAAATAATTTTATCTAAAAATTCTAACTCTTTTTGATGATTTCGTTTCAAACCACTCAACGAATTATCCCAGATAATTCCAATATTTTTTGACCAAACTTTTGGTTGAGATTTTGCATCAACCAATAAATTCGCATAAAAATAAACCGAACCATCTACATTTTTCTGAACAAAAGATTCTACATTATTCGGCGATTTCGGAAGATTAATAATCAATGATTTTTTAGGTGTAAAATCTGTTTTCGACAAATTTGCTTCATATATATTACTATTTTCCGAAAAATTGAACGAACCATCTGGCGTTTCTACCAATTGTGGTTTTCCAGCAGCATTGTACACTTTTGTTGTCAAATTAAACTTCGCAATTTTTTTCGAAGAATCTAACGGCAAATGATATTGATACGACGATTTATCCAATTTTAATTCTTGGTAATACGATAACTGAATCGTACGTGAACCTTTTGCTGGAATCGGAGAAATACGAGTTCGAAAATTATTTCCTTCTACTTTTTCGATGATTCCAGGGTCGATATTTTGCTTCTGAATACTTTCGAAAACCTCAACCGCACGCACTTTTGTAACAGGAACTGCATTTCGCAATTTTCCATTAATATCAATTGCATATCCACTAACAGTCGTGTTTTCGGGCAAAGGGAAAACTAAATTCCCTTCAAGATTTCGACTTGATGAATTTGTAAAAACTAAAGTTGTTGTCGTTTTGGCCAAATTTCCAAAAATCTCAACTTGCACATTCATCGATTGCAAACTCACAGAATTTTCGTCTGGGCGTTCACCAATTTCGATACGCGGAAATCCGATTCGAATATCTTGCGCATTTATTTTTGTAGAAAAAAACATTCCAACAAAAACAAAGAAAAAAGAAAATAACTTTTTCATATTGTTTGATTTGTAAGTTAGATGCAACAAATTACAAAAAGGTTGGTTGATGTGAAAAAGTTTTAAGTGTTGAGTTGTTAGTTATAAGTTTATTTCAGATTTCCCCTTTTGTCAGAATCACATTTACTTGATTCGCATTATCAAAATTATCTTTCTGAACTTGATTTTAGAATCGAATATTTTTTTACAAAATCAGAAATAAATCATTATATTTGATTGAATTACAATTTATAATAAAATGAAAAATATATTATATATAACGGGATTAGTTTTAATATTAACTTCAATTTTATTAATCTTAGAATTTTCTGATTCTAATAGAATGAGCTTAATTGCAGGAATGATTTTGCCAATAGGATTAGTATTTAACATTTTAGGTTTTACTTTAAAAACTAATCCACTAAAAGAATAATTTAATATTCTGCCATAAATATTAAATCGAAAAGCCAATTGCTCTTAGAAACAATTGGCTTTTTGATTTATTTTTTAATATCTATTTTCTCTCGCTCTTTATCTTCACTCACTTTGTAAGCTTTCAAGACTTCGCGAACAATTTTGTGTCGAACAACATCTTTATCATCCAAATAAATAAATCCGATATCTTTTACATCTTTCAATATATTAATCGCTTCACGTAAACCAGATTTTTGTTTTGGTGGTAAATCGACCTGACCAGGATCTCCTGTGATAATAAACTTAGAATTTTTTCCCATACGCGTCAAAAACATTTTCATCTGAGCATAGGTTGTGTTTTGCGCTTCATCAAGAATTACAAAAGCTCCGTCCAATGTTCGACCACGCATAAATGCTAAAGGCGCTACTTCTATCACTCCTTTTTCGGTATAAGACGAAAGTTTCTCGAACGGAATCATATCTTTCAACGCATCATACAAAGGTTGTAAATATGGATCTAATTTATCTTTCATATCACCTGGTAAAAAACCTAAATTCTCGCCAGCTTCTACGGCAGGACGTGTCATAATAATTCGGCGAACTTCTTTGTTCTTTAACGCTTGTACCGCCAACGCAACAGCAGTATAAGTTTTTCCCGTTCCAGCAGGCCCAATTGCAAACACCATGTCTTTGTTGTAAACAGTTTGTACCAGCTTTTGTTGATTAGGCGTTTGAGGTTTGATGATTTTACCATTTACACCGTGTACAATAATTTCGTCTTCTTTTTTTATTTGAAGCATTTCATTATTATCTTCGGTCATAATGATTTCGAGTTCGCGATCAGATAGTCGATTGTATTTGTGAATATGCTGAATTACTCGTTGCATTTTTTGGTCAAATACTTTCAGAACATCTTCATTTCCAAATACTGTCAACTCTCTTCCGCGAGCAACAATCTTTAATTTTGGATAATATTCTTTGATTCTTTTTAGATGTTCATTATTAGCACCATAAAAATCTTGAGCATTAATTTCGGCTAATTCAATATTAATTTCTGTCAAATGAGATTGTTTTTTTGGTTCACTTACACAAAAATAAAGAATAATAAACAATATATTTGCTAATTATTAGAGAATAGTGGCAATTATTACATTAACATCGGATTTTGGAGTCAAAGATTACTTTGTTTCTAGCGTTAAAGGCGCAATTCTAAAGGAATTGGCCGATGTTACGATTGTAGATATTTCGCATCATGTTAATCCCTATGATTTATCTGAAGCTGCCTATATCATTCGTAATTCTTACGAAGAATTTCCCGACGGAACTATACATATTATTGGAATTAATGCCTTAAGTACGCCTTATCAGAAGCCGATTTGTGCATTAATCAATCATCATTATTTTATTTGTGCAGATAATGGAATTTTATCCTTGATTTGCCAAAAAAATCAACCAGAAGAAATTTACGAAATCACTGCTTATCCAGAAGGAATAGACAGTTTATTTCCAATGAAAAATTGTTTTGTGCCAGTTGCATGTCACTTGGCGCGCGGCGGAGTTCCTGCTCTTTTAGGGAACAAACGTACCGAAATGAAGCAATTGAATGAGTTGAAACCAATTTATCGCGATGATAAATATATCATAGGAAATGTGATTTATATTGATCATTTTGGAAATGTTGTGAGTAATATTTCGAAAGATTTTTTCGATGAAATTGCACAAGACAGAAAATATAAAATTTTGCTTCGTCAGAAAGATTTCTCGATGACCGATATTACTGTTATTTATGAGCATTACAACGAAGTTGTACAAGATTTTAACAAAGAAGTGCAAGCTTTTGGACGAACATTGTGTTTGTTTAATTCGGCAGGATTTTTAGAAGTTACTTTATACAAGAGTAATCCAACAATATCAGGAGGTGCAAATCAGTTAATGGGATTAAAGAAAAACGATACAATTACAATTGAATTTGAAAATTAACGCTGAGAAAATTTAGTATTAGAGAGTTTACAATAACTATATGACTTATAATTATTTAATATACAAAGCAATACACGTTATCTTCGTGGTAAGTTACTTTGCTGGTTTATTTTACATTGTTCGTTTGATGATTTATCATACAGAAACGCAACAAATGGAAGAACCAAAAAAATCAATTTTGCAGGATCAATATACCTACATGGAGAAAAAATTATGGAATGTAATTACCGCTCCTGCTTTGGTTATTTTGATTACAATGGGATTGAATATGCTTTACAAAAATCAAGGTTTATTACAAATGCCGTGGATGAAAAGTAAATTAGGAATGATAAGTGTTTTATTAATTTATCATTTTTGGTGCTGGCGAACGTTGAAACAAATCCAAAATAAAGTTTTCAAATACACTTCTGTTCAATTGCGAATGATTAACGAATTGGCGACTATTTTATTATTTGTTATCGTGTTTGCTGTGATTCAAAAAACAGATTTTGGTCAAAATTGGTATTGGTCGATTGTCAGTTTCTTTGGTTGTGGTATACTACTTATGCTTATTGTGCGTTTAATTAATCGTAATAATAAAAAATAACATGTGGACAATCTTCAAAAAAGAGTTTTCCAATTTTTATTTAGGCTTCAACGCTTATTTAGCAACCGCAACATTTGTTATCGTTTCGGTTTTGTTCCTTTGGTTTTTTGATAACGAATTCAATGTTTTCAATACTGGAAATGCTTCTTTAAGTAGTTTTTTCTTTGTTGGACCTTGGATTTTTCTATTCATGATTCCAGCTTTAACGATGAAATTAATCGCAGAAGAGCAAGCAAACGGAACACTATTGTGGTTATTCACACTACCTATAAAAAATAACCAAATTATTTGGGGCAAATATTTAGCAGTCGTTTCAGTTGTTGTTTTTTGTTTACTTTCAACTTTCTTGTTCACTATTACGTTGCAAGAATTTTTGATGCCCGAACAAGAATTAGATTACGGAACAATTTTTTCTGGTTATTTAGGACTTTTCTTTCTAGGAAGTTTATTCGCCGCAATTGGTTTATTTACTTCATCTATTACCAAAAATCAAGTAATGGCTTATGTTTTGGCGGTTTTCTTTTGCTTCATTATTTTTTATGGATTCGAAAGTTTAGCGTCATATAATTTACTTGGTTCGATGGATTTCTATGTTCAAAAAATTGGAAGTTTTACACATTACAACCAGTTTTTGAAAGGAATTATTGACACACGAGATTTACTTTACTTTTTGATTTTGATTGGAATTTTAAATCAAATTTCAATCGTTAATCTTGAAAATAAAAAATAGTGCCATGAAAAAATTAAACAAAAAACATCTAATTACTTTCATCGCATTTATCGCGCTTTTTATCATTGCTCAATTTTTTTATACGCGAATTGACATGACAAAAGACAAACGTTTTACGTTAACTTCTACAACCGAAAAGTTAGTAGAAAATGTAAAACAACCGCTTAAAATTGAAATTCTTTTGGGTGGAGATTTAACAGGTGATTACAGAATTTTGAAGAACGAAATTCAATTTTTATTAGACGAACTTCGCGAAAAAAATAGTAATATTTCTTATTCTTTTGTTGATCCTGTCGATTTAGGACAAGCCGAATTAGAGCAAAATAAATTAGCTCCAGTTCCAATTAAAACAGACAAAGGAATTTTGAATGTTTATCCGTATGCAAAATTAACTTACGGTGACAAATCGACTTATATGGAGGTTTTAGTGAATGACCCTTCTACTCCATTTGAAAAATTAGCATTAGCATCTACTGAAAAATTAGAATATTTATTTGCAGAAAAAATTCAGAAATCAACCAATTTTGAGCGCAAAAGAGTTGGTTTTATCGTTCATCATGACGAATTACCAGAAGTAAATATTCAAGGATTAGGTTCTGCTTTGTCAGAAAAATATGATGTTGAGATCTACCTTAATCCAATAGCAAACAAATCGTTTACTTTACAACCTTCTGATTTGGATAGTTTGAAACGTTTTGACGCCTTAATTATCGCAAAACCTACATTACCTTTTTCTGATATGGATAAATTGGTTTTGGATCAATATATCATGAATGGTGGAAAAATGATGATGGCTGTGGAAACTGTCGATGCTGAAATGGATTCTATTTTCCGAAGTGGAAAAATCGTTGCTTTTCCAAGAGATTTGAAGTTAAATGATTTCTTATTCAATTATGGTGTTCGTATTCATCCAGCTGTTATCAAGGATATGAATGGGGCGCAAATTGTTTTGGCTGATGGTGAAACTGCAGGAAATACAAGTTACAATTATTACAATTGGCCTTATTTTGAATTAGGAATTAAAGGTGAAGAAAACCCAATTACAAGTTCGATCGATCATGTTTTATTTCAATTTGCGAATCCAATCGAGTTATTAAAAAATCCAAATATTAAACAAACCGTTTTGTTGAGTTCTTCTGAACAATCAAGTTTGAAACCTGCTTTAAATTATATTCAATTAAACGAAGTAGAAATCGAAAATCCTGAAGAATATAAAATGGGTAAAATTCCGATGGCAGTTTTGTTAGAAGGTAATTTCAATTCGGCTTATGCTTCGCGTTACGAACGTAAAGAATTTCCGAATTTCAAACCGAAAACTACTGACGGAAAAATGATCGTTATTTCGGACGGAGATGTTTTGAAAAATGCTTTGTGGAGAGGAATTCCAATGCAATTAGGAGAAAATAAATTTTCGGTTCGACCAGATACCCCAGATGGAAAACCGAAAACATACGCCAACCAAACATTTGTAATGAATGCGATGGATTATTTATTAGGTGATTCTGATTTCTTGGCTTTACGTAATCGTAAATTAGAGATTCCGTTGCTAAGTGAAACGACTGTTTTACAAGAAAAATCTACTTGGCAAATGATTAATTTACTTGTTCCAACTGCTATTATTGGATTGTTCGCTGGAATTGGATTTTGGATTAGAAAAAAGAGATATAGTAAATAGATTGACTATTTTAAATTGACGATATACGATTCATTCCATCAATAATATTAAAATAAAATAATTTAATACACTTATTAGAGTCTTATTTTTAAAAATGTATACTTTCTAAGCTCTAAATAAGCAATTTATCCGATAATTTGTTTATTTTTAGTGATTACATTTAAACTAGACTTAATGCGGGCTATCTCTACATATTTTTACTTAATACTATTATTATTTGGAATTAATTTTTCATTTGGACAATACTATGTTCGAGAAGCTAGAACAGGAAATGGTTCTTGAGCTAACTGGGATAATGCTATGTCTTTTGATAACCTAGCTGACTTAGTAAATTCAAGTACCAATAGATTTTTTATAGAAGTTAAACTTTACAAAGGTATTTTAAAAACTAATAAAAAGATTAATTTCAATAATTATCAAACTGTGAAAATTACAGGTGGATATTCTTATGAGATTGATCCCGAAACAGGAAATCCTATTGAAATTGTTTCTAGTGATGCTACACTAACATCTATCGATGGTCAAAACATAACAAAAATATTCAGTTTTGAGAATAATCGAACAGTTGAATTAAACACATTTACCATTCAAAATGCTAATCTAACAACAAGATCAGAGGAAGGTAGTGCTATATCTGTAATCAATACTCCTAAATTAAATTTTAAAGACATTATTGTAAAAAACACTAATATCTCTAACACAAGTGCTGTTTACGTGAATAATGTAGATGATTTTTATTTTGATTTTGTTGATTTCAAAGACAGCTACTACACTTCTACAAATGGTACTAATGCAAGTGCATTGTATGTTAATAATTCTAAAAAAGCTGTTATTGATAATTTTTCTTTTTCAGGTAATAAGTCCTATTTAAATGGTGCTGCATTATATATTAAAGATACTAATTTAGAGATGGAGCAAGTTGCAGGAAATAGTATTGGATTTGATACAAAATTAAATTTTGAAAATAATTATAGTACTAGAAATGGTGGTGGAATTTACAATGATAATAGCGATATTAATCTAACTGCCATTTATTTTATTAATAATACTGCAGAAGAAAATGGTGCTGGTATTTACGCAACACCTACTTCTAAAACTTATTTAAATAGAATTCATTTCATGAATAATACGGCAAAAATTGGAGGTGGTATTTACAATGGAAGTAATCATGAATTGAAAATTCTAAGTTCTTTATTTAGTAACAATAAAGCATCAATTAATGGTGGAGCTATTTACAATGCAAATATCTTAGCTATAACGAATGCTACATTTGTAAAAAATACAAACTCAGCTATTCTTTTTAAAGATGGTTCTAAAACAACTGTTGTAAATAGTATTTTCTATCTAAACACATCTAAATCTACTGACTTTAAAAAAGATATTGCAGCAGAAACGATTGGTTCTTCTTCTTTCACAAATGATATTACAAACAATATTATAGAAGAATATTCTGCTTCTAATAATTTAATTGGTATTGATCCTCTTTTTGTTGATAATAATAGTGATTATACTTTACAAATTCCTAGTCCTGCACTTAATGCTGGTAAAGAAGAATTGTTTCAACAGGTTGCTGGTGGGGCTACTTCTCTATTCCATGATTTAGACAAAAGAAATAGACATTACGGAAATTCTGTCGATCTAGGTGCTTACGAATTAACATTTGATCGTGAGCTATTTTTCCCCGACTGTCCGACTATTATTTCGCCATACGACACTGAGGAAAATGTAACCTTAAGACCAATAATCTCTTGGAATAAAATTGCTAATGCTAGTCAATACAGACTTAAAATTACAGATGAACTTGGAGCGAGTGTAGTTACAGCTACGGTAATAGATTCTTCTATTAGTACAATAAATTATACTGGAATAACTACAGACTTAAAACCAAATACTTGGTACAGTGTTTCAATACAACCAGAAAATACACTTATTGGTATTTTAAAGGAAAACTGTCAAATTTATAGATTTAAGACAGAAAAGATTCCAACAGCACCTACTTGTACAACTGTAAATTCTCCTGCAAACGGAGAAAAGAATGTATCATTAACTCCTACAATTAGATGGAATAAAGTTACTGATGCAACAGCGTATCTAATTACAATAGGAACAACTATTGATGGGAATGATATTTTAAATAATTACAATGTTGGTGATGTAGATAATTTTACACTTACCACTACTCTTTCTCACGCAACAACATACTATGTAAAAGTAACTGCTACGAATACTGTTGGACCAGCAGTTTCTTGTTCTACCAATACCTTTGAAACAATTCCTGCTCCAGATCCTTGTGAACCTGTAAGAATTAGTTTAAATATTACGAAGAATGATGTTTTAGTAAATGTTATAAACGGAAATAGTCCTATTCTTTACAGAATAGATGAATTAGAATGGGTAAGCACAAATATATTCAGTAATGTATCAAAAGGCTCTCATAAAATTGAAATACAAACTGTAGAGGGATGTATAAAAAGTTCTACGTTTATTATTCCTGATTTTTATACTTTTATTTCTCCAAATGGTGATGGCTTGAATGATAAAGTTGATTTCTCATTCTTAGCAACCAAAGAAAATCCTGTTTTTAGAATTTTTGACAGACAAGGAAAAAATATTTTTGAAGGTTCTTTAAGTAATCAATTTATTTGGAATGGAAAATATTTGAATGTAATGCCATTACCGTCCGATAGTTATTGGTTCTTCGCGCAATGGAATGAATTAAATTCTAGTGTGCCAAATAAATTACAAGGATCTATATTATTAAAGAATAAATAAAAAAATTCCACTTCATTTTTGAAGTGGAATTTTTACTTTTCAAGTAATTGAAAGAATTTAATCTTATATTTTTCAATATAAATAAATTATAAATCAAACAAATACGAAAATAATAAATAGGCATTATGCCTTAATTTGTAGTTGCAACTAAAAAATTTTCTTTCAACCATTTTAGTTTATTAAAACTTTTTAGAAATTTTGTTCGAATAGAAATAAATTTCTCTTGAGCATCTATAACTTTATTTTCGCGTGAATTAATTAAGAAGAGTGAACTTTCACCAATTCCATACCTTGTTTCTTCTGCATCTAAAAGCTTTCTATAATTTTGCAGATTATTTCGAGAAAGATTTATTTGAGTATGAAAATTTAAAATTTCATTTTTATAGGTCTCTATTTTAACATCTAACTCTCTACTTTTTATCTGAGTATCTAAAGCATTCTGATTCAGCTTAATTTTAGCTATTTCATAATTTGCTCTTGCTTCTCGTAGAAATATCGGAATTTCTAACTTTAAACCATATTGAAAATTATTATCAAAGAATGGTAAATAATCGGCTGAGTACCCCTCTTTCGTAAAGAAATTATACGTAAAATCTATTTTAGGAAGAAAACTCTGAAATTTTAATCTTCGTTCACTTTCTAAGATATTTTGTTTTTGATTGTAATATAAAATAGATGAATGCGCATCTAATTCTTGAGATTCTACTTCGTCAATTAAAAACTCAAAATCAGAATAAGCTGAATGATTTTCTAATCCATCCGAAGGATAAATCATTGCTGTAAGCTCATACAGTTGTTGATTATCTTTCCATAAATATAACTGAAGCTGCTGTGTACTTTTTACAAAATTTAAAAAAGCATCTTGTCGTTGCAATTCAAAACTTTGCAACTGAGAAAGTGCTTCTATAGTATCAATAGCAGGTACTTCTCCAAAATCTAATGTTTTTCTTGTAAAATCTAAACGCTCTTTATTAATGTCAACAATTTCAGATTTTAATTTATAAATTTCAAAATTCTGAACCCATTCCCAATAGGTATTTTCTGCTTCTAAAAGAAGGTCGTTTGTTAAAACCGTTTGCTCAGCTTCTGTCATTTTCAGTGCAAATTTTGCCTGATCTAACATTGCTCTTCTTTTATCGTACAATAAGTTTTTAGCCAAAGGAATTGTTACACCAAATTGAAATAAACCTCCAACAGTTTCTGTATTACTTAATTTATCTCCTTGTATATGATTGTAACTACCATTAATATCTATTCCATACCAAGTCGGAATACCTAGTTCAATATTTTTTTGTTCATAATACCTTGTTCCATCAATATTCTTTTCTCCTAATTTTGCTGCTAAAACAGGATCAAAACCACCTCTTGCTCTTGTTATTTCTTCCAATGCTATTTTATTCTGAAGTTGATATTTTAAAGCCAGTGGATGATAATTCTTCACCACTGAAATAAATTCTGATGAAGATATTTTTAAAGAATCCTGTCCAAAACTAAAGTGAGAAATTAATAAAACTAAAACAAGGAATACCTTATTTACTTTTTTCATCTTTTGTTGTTTTTGTATTTGCAACCTCGTAGTAATCTGGTGGAAATCCATTTATATTTCGCCATAACTCGTACCAAATAGGAACATCGTTAAGAATTGCAATTCCTTGTGTTCCTGTTCCCATCTTAATTTTTGTTGGCCATTTTTTCTCATTTTTATCTTCAATAACCAATGCTTTAAAAAGACCATTTGGACTAATATTACTTTCTACAGCAACAACTTTTCCTGAAAAAACACCATAACTAGAATCTGGCCAACCAGAGAAAACAATTGCTGGAAAACCATCGAAAATACACATTACACGCTGTCCTTCTTTTACCAATGGCAAATCTACTGGTCGAACATAAATCTCTACAGCATAATCTACTTTCGTAGGAACAATAGTACCAATGTTTTCTCCATCTTTTAATACTTCTCCAATACCAGCTTTGTTCAACTGAACTATTTGACCGTCTTGAGAAGCAATAATAAAGTATAAACCTTGTCTTGCTTTATAATTCGCAACTTGATTTTGAAGTTTTGCAATATCTCCATCACTTCCTTCAATTTGTCCCATACTTTGAAAACGCTCTCCTTCAATTTTACTTAATTTCTCATTGTAATCTTGTGTTACAGCATTTTGCTCAATTTGTGTATTAATGATTTCTTGTTTCGTTTGTGAAACTTTATTCTCATAAGCTGTTTTCTTCGCAATCGAATTCTGATAAGAAATACTTCTTTGTTGAAATTGTGTTAATGAAACTAAACCTTCATCATACATTTTCTTTTGTCTTGCATACTGATCTTCAGAAAGTTTTAGCTCATTTGTTGCTGCAACTAATTCAGCTTCTTCTCCAACTAATTTGTTATTTAACTGACTAATTTTAATTTTAACCTGATTTAATTTTAAATCTCTAGCTGCATTTAAAGCCTCTAATTGATTTTTTGCTGTACCAACTTTAGCTCTATAAAATTCTCTTACGCCTATTTTTGCATCCACTTGTTCTTCTGTACGCTGTACTAACAAAGGATCCATGTAATCTTCTTTTATCTCAGATAGTTGTAAAAGTGTATCTCCTTTAGAAACATAATCTCCATTTTTTACATTCCATTTAATAATTCGTCCAGGAATTGGAGAATTTAATTGTTGTGGACGCTGAGATTGATATAAAGATGAAACATTTCCTTTAACTTTTATATTCTGTGTCCAAGGAAGAAACAACGTAACAATTCCGGCTAAAAGAATGAATAAAAACCATCTTTTAACTCTCGATTTTTTACGAATTTGATATATTTTATCGAATGATTTTAGTTGCATTTTCTTTAATTTTTATGAAATAACTTTAAGTGTTCCATCTTCTAAATGAAGATGTTGATCTGCAAATCGGATAAGCTTATTATTCGACGACACAACAACAATAGTTGTATGCTTTTTTAAGCCATTTAAATACTCAATCATTTTTTCTTGAAATTGATCTGACATTCCGCTCATAGGATTCTCTAAAAGCAATAATCTCTTTTCTCCTAATAATGAACGAAGAAGAAGTACTTTCTTTTTAGAACTAAATGAAAGTTCCGAATCTGTTTCGCTAATTTCTGTTGCAAAACCTTTACTAAATAAATTAGAAATATTTTCTATTCCTAATTCATCAGAAAGTTCTATAATACTTTGTGTATTGCTTTGTGTATTTCCTAAAAGAATATTTTCTTGAACAGTTCCTTGAACAACTTTTGCACTCTCTAAATAAAGTCCAACACTACTTCTGAAATGTTTCTTATTTAAGTTTTTCAATGGAATTTTATCGTAAAGAATACTTCCTGAGCTCGATTCGTAAAAACCAGCCAACATATTTAAAAGAAGTGATTTCCCAGTACCTGTTTTTCCTGTTATTACTGTTAATGTATTTTCTTGAAGTTTAAAGTTTATATTGTCTAAAATTTTAGGACTATCATTATAGGCAAATTCTACATCTTTAAACTCAATTGTTGTTCCTTGTTTTTTGTATAAAAGTTCTATATCTCCTTCAACTTCTTCGTCTAATTCTGTTACTTTAGTAAGCTTAGCATAAGAAGTAATCATATCATAATAACTCTCTAAACTAACAATTAACTTTTCTACAGCGGCCATAATTGTTAAAACAACAATTTCTGTTGCAATAAATGCCCCAATATTTAATTGCTGATCCAACATAAGGTAAGTACCTATAGCTAACATTGTAAACGTAATTATTACTTTAAAGGCAATTACTGTTTTGTATTGGAAAACTAGTACTTTAAAGTGAGAAGTTCTATCATCTAAATAATCTGAAACACGGTCATCTGTTCCAATAAGATGCGTTCCTTTTTCTGAATGTATTTTAAATGTTTTTACAGAAGCTGCGACATCTTCTATCCAAGCTGCCGTTTCATATTTCTTATCACTTTCTTCTATACTAGATTTTATTCCACTTTCCATTGTGTAGTAAAATATCATAACAATAGATATAACTACAAGTCCTCCAAATGCTAAAAACCAAGGGTGATAAAAAGCTAATAATAAGATACCAAACAGAATTTGGATTAATGCCGTTGGTATTTCTAAAAGAACTTTTGAAACTCCTTTTTGAAAATTCTGAATATCAAAAAATCTATTCATTAACTCTGGTAAATAATACTTTCTAGTAGTTGATAAGTTTACTTTAGGTAATTTATCTGCGAAAGCCATCGAAAATTCTACATATATTTTTTGTTGAATTTTTTCGATAATTTCAATTACTTTCAATCTAAAATATCCTACAAAGAAAGTTCCGATTACAACAAAGAAAATCAGGATATAAATAGAGGTAACCATTGTTGCTCCTAACACATACCCAATAATAGATTGTATACCTAACGGAATGCTTAAAGACACAAGTCCATTTAGTATTGCATAGAAATAAATATTTGTTACATCTTTTTTCTCTTTTGTAATATAGCGAAGCAGTTTTCTACCGTGTTCGCTTGCTGATATTGATGCCATTGTGTTTATTTGATAAAGTTTGACGTAATATATTTTAAATAATCTAACACATAAACTGTGTGATTCTGTTCTTGATGATTATCTGTAAGATTAGGTAAATGTTCACTAAAAAAATGTTGATCGTGCGCAGTTTCTAATAATGTACTTGCTAAAGAAAAAGGATAAGGAAAATCTCCTTTAACTTCTTCTATGATTACCGCAATAAATTTGCAAAGACTTTCTAATGGAGCAAAAACCATTTCTTTACAAATTTTATCTACTTCTTTTACGAGATAAGATTTACTACTTTCTGATATTACAATGGTATGAAGCTTCTTTATATTATAATCTTCCACTTCTTCACAAGAATTATCATAATGTGTAATAATCTCTAATATCTTATCTAATTTTTCTAATGAGTTTTTAATCTCTTTCGTTTTTAATTCGCAAATAAATTCAATGTAAGACCAATACCAATTCAAAATATAGGTCAATAATTTATATTTTGAAGAAAAATAACGATAATTGTAGCTTCTGTAGAATTTATTTTTACCGCCAATTTTTTGAATGTAAAATGTTCAAATCCTGTTTCAAAAATCAGCTCTATTGCTTGTTTTACAATAGTTTTTCCAACTTCGCTACTTTCTGGATTTTTAAGATATAGTTTTTCGTTTACACTGAATTTCAACTGAAAATTCATCCGTTTTTATTTATTTAATCTTTCCTATCAAAAATACAAGACTATACGCTATAATAGTATTACTATCCGATTAGAATAATATTAAAATGTGATTAGAAAATTGAACATATCATAACCTCGACTTCTAAAAGTCGAGGTTATGATATGTAAAGTTGTGACGATTTTACTCTAAGTGCATAAACGCTTTTTTACTCAAAAGGCGCTCTTCGCTTTCTACGTGGTTATCATCAGGCACACAACAATCCACCGGACAAACTGCCGCACATTGTGGTTCTTCGTGGAAACCTTTACATTCAGTACATTTATCGGGAACAATGTAATAAACCTCATCACTCACAGGATCTTGCACCGCATCAGCGTCAAAAGTTGCGCCGTCTACGTTTACAATTGTTCCGCTAAGAGAAGTTCCATCAGAATATTTCCAATCTACCGCAGCTTCATAAATCGCGTTATTTGGACATTCTGGCTCACAAGCTCCACAATTTATACATTCATCTGTAATAATTATAGCCATTGTATCTGTTTTTTTATTTCCTACATTTGCAACTACAAAATTACATTTAATTTTCAGAAAAAATGACATTTGAACAAAGGATTTCAGCATTTAACGAATTGGGGCAGTTTTTTAATTTTATTATAAATAATGATTCGATTAAAGACACAGAACTGACAGAAAAATTCGAGAATTGGAAAGAAGAAGCTGAATATGCAGTGAGCGATGCAGAAGCCTACAACAATTGGTTTACAAAAGATAATATTACGTTAGCCTTGAAAAGTTGGGCAGAAGCTTTAACGGAAGAAAATTTATTGGCTTGGTCGAAAGATTATCCTTTTGCTGAAATGCCAAAAAATGTCGGAATTATCATGGCTGGGAATTTACCTTTGGTTGGTTTTCATGATTTACTTTCTGTTGTTATTTCTGGAAATAATGCGTTGATTAAAACTTCGTCTAAAGATGATAAATTAATCAAATTAGCGATAAAATATTTGTATTCGATTGATGAAAATTTCAAATCGATTATTCAAACTGTTGAACGATTAGAAAATTTTGATGCAGTTATTGCAACTGGAAGTAATAACACGGCACGTTATTTTGAACAATATTTTGGAAAAGTTCCTAACATTATTCGTAAAAATAGAACTTCGGTTGCTGTATTGAATGGTTCGGAAACTGATGAAGAGTTGAAAAAATTGGGTAACGACTTATTCATTTATTTTGGATTAGGTTGCCGAAATGTGACGAAACTTTATGTAAAAGATGAAGCACAATTACCAAAAATATTCGAAGCTATTTTTTCTTGGGGTGATGTGATTAACCATCCTAAATATGCAAATAATTACGATTATAATCGTGCAATATTTTTGTTAGGAAAAGATGAATTTTTAGACAATAATTTTGTTCTAATGAAAAAAGATCCAGCTTTACATTCTCCTATTGCAGTTGTAAATTTTGAAGTTTATGAAGATGTGAATGATGTAAAAAATTATTTGATCGAAAATGAAAATCAAATACAATGCGTGATAGGAAATGACATGAAAGATAATCCGAATTATGTTGAATTTGGGCAAACTCAATTCCCTAAATTAACAGATTATGCCGATAATATTGATACGCTGAAATTTTTGGCGGAGTTGTAGATGTTAGAAAGCTAAAATTTATACTTATTAAAAACAATTAATATGTCTTGCTGAGCTCGTTTCAACATCACAGTCAAATTATAAATAAACAAAAAGAGAATCCTAAGGATTCTCTTTTTGTTTATTTATTAAAATGTCGCTGCTCCTGCAGTTTCATTTTCTAATTTTCGATTGATATTTGTTTCTTTACCTGTCGAAAAATCATAACTCAACCCTAAAATAAACATGTTTTTATTGTTCCAAATTTGAGTATGACTGGTATAATTTACCAAACTTTCTTTTAACGATTTTACTTTATATTCCGAAGGTATTCCGATCCAATACATTCCTGTAGAAAAAGTCCAATTATTCTTTTTATAAGCGATTGAAAGATCGCTACTATTTTCATTTGTGCTTAGGAAAGCGCCATCTAGAGAATACGCCGGAATATTGAGTATATATGATATACTAAAATTCTTGAAAGCAGAATTTATCACAAAATTATTTCCTAAATAATCATTCTTGATACTTCTTCCATCTTTCAATTTTACACTTTCTGTTGTTGGTTTTAGAACAACTTTCAGCGTCAATAAGTCTGTACCAAACGGCTTGACAGAACCAGATATTTGTACACCCAAACTTTGCGAATTTTCTGCATTTTCGTAGGTTAATGCATAACGATTACCGTCTAAAATATACAATTCATTAATAGCATCTTTTTTATATCGATAGAATAAATTTGTATTCAGATCAAAATATTTTGAATTGTAGCTATACACTAAATTATTAACAAAAGATTTCTGAATATTTAATTCGGGATTTCCTTTTTGTACAATATTCGGTACTATTTGTACCACATTACTACTTAAAGCATTGCTCCAAGGACTTGTAGGCGTGTAGGAAGTTGTAAAACGCAAACTTTTGTTCTTTGCTATTTCATATCCCAATACAATTTTTGGTGTTATTGTCCATGTATTTTCCGTGTTTTCTTCGCTTTGGTTATGTATATTTGTTAATCCCATACCCAGTCGGTACATTAATTTCTTTGTTTTACCCGAAAATTCTGAGTACATATATTGTTGCAAATAATTGACTTTGTAATGAGAAGATCCTTCTAAATTAACTAAATCATTGTTAATGTTATTTGTTGTTAACCGATAACCAGAATTCAATTTGCCTGATGAAAAATCATGTGTATGCGCAATTTCTCCAACAACAGCTGTTTGTTTAGCTTTTAAATTCGTAATATATTGATAAATGTCTACTTGATTATTCGTTTCCCATTCATGAGAAAAATTATATGAATTTGTATTAAAATGTGAACCAACAAAGTTTAAAATCAATTCATCCTTTTCCCCCATTTTCTTCGAATAGTAAAGATCTAAAGTTGGTTTCGTATATTTTTCGTTACTGTGTTTATAAACCGAATGATTTTCGCTATCTTGATTTGCAGAAAAAATACTATTTCCGTTAACATCAGAAAAACTTGTCAAAATATCCATATAAAATTTTGCTTGAAAAGTATATTTATCCGAATCTGAGTTAGTATAACGAAGTAATATATTTTGATATGTGTATCCAAAATGATCAAATCTTTTTTCATTTGTACGATAATTTGTCATTTCATTCAAATCATTTCGCAGAGAATAGGTGTAAGAATTGTTATTTTCTCTATTATCATAATCTCTTAAATTGATAGAATACTCTAAACCTAAATTATTTTTACCTTTTGTAAAATCTGCATATGCAGAGCCATTTATAAAACCTGTTGTAAACGCCGAAGTGAGATCCGCTCCATACACATAACCATTTTCTGGATTTCGTGTAATCAAATTCACCACCTGATCTGCACGATTTGCATAACGCGCTGGCGGAATATCAAAATACTCAACACGCACCACATCTTGCGGTTTCACGGCACGAATTTGATTATCTGTTGCTTCAATTCCATTAATCAACAACAAAGTTGTTCCTCCTTTTGTACTTTGTATGGTATTCGAAATTGGATCAACTTGTAGTTCTGGTAACGTATTCAACAAATCTTTTGCGTAGCGCGCTTTTTCCAACGCTTCTTTATCAAACGTATAAACTGCTTTGTCTGCAAACATTTTTTTGCGTTGCGATTGAACTAAAACTTCTTTTATTTCGATTGGATTATAGTCCGTTGAATCCTGCTTTTCATCTTGTCCAAAAGCAAAAATTCCTGACAATGTAACAGCAAGTACAAAAAATTTTTTCATGGTTAATTCTACTATTAAGAGTTAGTGTATATTTATATGACGCATGAAGAACAAATAAGTTACATAAGAATTGCAATTATTTTTGATAACTTTACGCTAAACAAGATTTTTGAGTTTGAAAAAATTATTTCTTTTTATCGCACTTTTTACAAGTTTCAATTTATTATATGCGCAAGAACAAGCCGAACGTTCGTTGACAGAATATCGTGTCGAAAGTTTCCAAACGTCTTTAGTTGCGAAAAAAATGCTATATGATTGGTTAGGAAAATGGGACAATGTTTTGTACACTGAAAATAATCAACCGTTGTTAGTTTGGTCGAATAAAAATATCATTAATGAAGCCAATGAAACCTTTACTTTGATTGCATCGAGCGTAGAAAATGACGAAGAAATGTACGGAACAGTTCAGGTTTTGACAAGTAAAAAACAAGATGCTTTAGCGAAAGATTCGCCTTTTAGAGAATATTTGAATGAGTTTCTAAAAACTATTTCGAAAAAAGAAAACAAAAGCAAAAAGTTTTATAAAGAATATATTAAGGTGATTTATTAGTTATGAATTATAAATTATTGACTATTTTACTTATCTGTTCCATTAGTACTTTTGGTCAAGATAGAATTACATCAATGACTTTAGAAAACTCTGCAAGTCATATTATTCCAAGTGGAGTTAAAATTGATTTTACGAATACAACTTCTATGTTTCATCCTAAAGACACAGATAAAATAATTGTCCTTTACACTAAAAGTATGTTGAAAGGAAAAAATGAAGAAAAGAAAATTTTATTGAGTAAAAAGGATTTTGCACAAATTGAAGATCAGATTCTTGATTTAAATTTTTCAGATTTTATTAAAAATCGAAAAACAATTTCGCTTGATGGATATACTACTAAGTTAAGTATAAACGCTAATTATGAAGATAATAATACTATTGTTTTAGAAACATCAGATTCTCAATCGAATAAATTACATGCAGTTATTACATTAATTTTAGAAAAACTAAATCTCAAAGAAAAAGATTTTTATAGATAAAAAAAATCCTTCAAGTTTTTCTTGAAGGATTTATATTTTTATAGAAATTAAATTTCTTAATTATTTCGTTTGAAAAAAGAATCGACAAACTCCATTTTATTGAAAGCTTGTAAATCATTGATTCCTTCACCAACACCAATATATTTAACTGGAATCTGAAATTGATCTGAAATCCCAATTACTACTCCTCCTTTTGCTGTTCCATCTAATTTTGTAACCGCTAAAGAAGAAACTTCTGTTGCTTGTGTAAATTGTTTCGCTTGTTCAAAAGCATTTTGACCTGTAGAACCATCTAACACTAATAAAACTTCGTGAGGCGCATCTGGAATTACCTTTTGCATCACACGTTTTATTTTTGTCAACTCATTCATCAAGTTAATTTTGTTATGCAAACGTCCTGCTGTGTCAATCAAAACAACATCTGCATTTTGGGCAACTGCCGACTGAATGGTATCAAATGCAACCGAAGCAGGATCAGAACCCATCGCTTGTTTTACAATTGGTACACCTGCGCGCTCCGACCAAATTACTAATTGATCTACAGCCGCTGCACGAAATGTATCTGCTGCACCAAGAACCACTTTAAGTCCTTGTGATTTGAACTGAGAAGCCAATTTACCAATCGTCGTTGTTTTACCAACTCCATTTACTCCGACCACCATAATAACATATGGTACATCTTTCTTTGGAATCGAAAAACCATTTGTATCTTCGATATTATTTTCGGAAAGTAAGCCTGCAATTTCTTCGCGAAGAATTAAATCTAGCTCAGAAGTCGAAACATATTTATCACGTTCTACACGTTCTTCTATTCGACGAATAATTTTGATCGTTGTTTCAACACCGACATCAGAAGAAATCAATACTTCTTCTAAATCATCTAAAACCTCATCGTCTACTTTAGATTTACCTACTACAGCGCGACTGATTTTATCAAATAGAGAAGTTTTAGATTTTTCTAATCCTTCATCTAATTTTTCTTTGCTTTCTTTACCTAATATCTTTTTGAACCAACTCATTAATAAGCTAAATTTCTTAAAATTTTGTACGAAGATACATAAAATATAAGGAAATAAAAAAGCCGCCCTGAAAACGAGGCAGCTCAATTAACCTTAAATATTTTTTGTTAAGGAGATGATTTGATTATTTCGTGAAGAAAGAATCTGCTTCATCAGCGTTAACTACTTTTTCAACAAATACGTAAGCTCCAGATTTTGGAGATTTTACCATTTTGATAACTTTGGTCATTTTTTTAGACCCAGTTTGTAGGGTTGCTACCGTTTTCTTTGCCATCGTCTAAAATTTTATTATTTAATCTCCTTGTGAATTGTATACTTTTTCAATACTGCGTTGTATTTTTTCAACTCAATACGATCTGGAGTATTTTTTTTGTTTTTAGTTGTGATATAACGAGACATTCCTGGCATACCACTTTCTTTATGCTCTGTACATTCTAAAATAACCTGTACTCTGTTTCCTTTTTTTGCCATGGTGTCTTAAATTATTTGATTAAACCTTCTTTACGTGCACGTTTAACAGCCTCATCAACTCCTAATTTGTTGATTGTTTTTAAACCGTGTGCAGAAACTCTTAATGTAATCCACTCACCAGTTTCTGGCATAAAAAATCTCTTTTTGAACAAATTCACTTCAAAAGTGCGTTTTGTTTTATTATTAGCATGAGAAACATTGTTTCCCACTAATCTCTTCTTACCTGTAATTTGACAAATTTTTGACATCTTATTTTGTATTGTCCTATTTTAAACGGAGTGCAAAGTAACAAATTATATATTACTTATACAACTCTTTAGGTTATTAATTTTATATTTTTTTCTTATTTTGTTTATATAACAACTTCTGCGCAAGAGTATAAGCCAAGATAATTCCCATTACCAACAGCGCTATCCTCGCGATTACATCGCCATATTTTGTATAAAACGTTAATTCACTATTCATTAAAATTGTACCATTTAAGGCACCCTGCTCTCCATATGGTAAAGACTTCATTATATCTCCTCGCTGATTAACGAAAGCCGAAATACCTGAATTTGCAGATCTAACGATAGCGCGTCTATTTTCAATAGCTCTCAAATTACCATATAATAGTAATTGACGATGACCATCGGTAGAGCCCCACCAAGAATCGTTGGTCATTGTGAATATAACATTTGCGCCTTCTCTCACATATTCTGTTGTATAGTCTCCGTAAATAGATTCGTAACATATAACCGGAGCAACAGTAGCGTTGTTTGTTTTATTCTTGAAAACAGAACGATGAGGTTGAATCCCCAACGTTTTTGTTGTGCCGCCAAAGTTAAGCATAAATTCTCCAATAATTGGCATTAAAATGTTTCGATATGGAAAAATTTCTACTCCAGGTACTAATTTACTCTTATGATAAACTTCTATCGAATCGTTTCCACTTATCTGCAAAGCTGAGTTATAAGCGTCGTACCACGTAATTCCATCTCTCATAACAGATGCCGTTTCCGATGCTAAAGATTGCATTGGATAAATTCGCATAATAGATGCTCCTGTTACAAAATGTAAATCTTTTTTAGTTTTTGTCCATTGCTGAATGTCTTGTATAATTAAATCATCATACATATTATCAAAAATCAAAGCAGATGATCCAGGTACGGCAGTTTCTGGCGCGACAACGAATTGAGTTTTTGGTTGAATGTTTTTCAGTGCCAATTGTTTCAATTCTTCATAAATCTGCAAACCATCTTTCATATACTTTTCGTTGTATGGATCAAGATCTGGCTGAAGAACTAACACATCAAGTGCTTTTCCCTTTTCTTCGTAATTCGCATAAATAATATAAGAAATACCAATTGGCACAGCAATTAATAATCCAGCATAAATACCTAATTTGTTTAGATACCTCATTTCTTTCTTATTAATATAAGCCGTCAAATAATAGAATACCGTAATATTAACTAACCAAATCCAAAGCGCACCTCCAAAAGTTCCTGTGTACTCGTACCATTGCACCCATTCGTAATATTTTGCAAAACCATTTCCAAGGTTAAACCAAGGCCAAGTTAGTTCCCAATTCAAGGTTAGTTTATCAAAACTCATCCAAATCGCAGGAAGAAAAACCAATCCATACAGATTACCAGCTTTTGTTTTGACGAAATGATACAACTGAAAAACAATTGACATAAACAACGAATTCGCTACAACGGGAATCAAATAAGCGCTCCACGAATTGTGCAAATCTCCATTCGCGTCCGTTTCTTGTGCATAATGCAACCACCAAATTACAATCGCATTCCAAATAAAGAAAGCTAAAAACGAAAGTCCGAAAATTTTGCTCCCTTTTTTCTTGAATTCTGCGCGTTGCGTGATTTGATGTTCTGTCAACATCAAGGGTACAAATCCTATAAATAATAACAATGGAAAACCATGCGAAGGCCAACCAGCTGTTAATAATAATCCTGATAAGATTGCGTATGCAATGTATTTTTTCATGTCACAAATTTATAATTTCATCATTCAATAACCGATGATATTTGTTTGGAATATTTTATAAATCATTTTGGATGAGAACCTGAAACAAGTTCAGGTTGACATTCATTGTCATGTTGAACTTGTTTCAATATCTCATTCAGTTTTAATATATAATATGCGAATCGATATAATAATTTGGATTAATTGTTACATCAATCGCTTTTGTAATCGTTGAATTATTAATTGTTTGCCAATTAGTCGTAGGATTGATGGTTATATCAGAATCTTTCAATCGTAACGGCATTGCAAATCCATCAACAACATTCGTATAACGATATTCAACTTTATTTCCATTTTGTTTAAGTTCTAAAGTTGGTACTTTAATTGTTCTTAAATATTGATTAAAAAAAGCGTTCAAATTTAAACCAGAAAACTTCGCAATATAATTTTCAATTTGTTCTGTAGTTACAGTTTGATGATAAAATTCTTTGTTTAATCCACGCAACATTTGTCTGAATTTTTCATCATTATTCATCCAAGTTCTCAACGTGTGAATCATATTTGCACCTTTATAGTACATATCACCACTACCCTCTTGGTTTACGCCATACACGCCGATAATTGGAATATCATTTTGGATTGCCTTTCTCGTTCCACGCACATATTCGCTTGCCGCATCTTTTCCATAATAAGTTTCTGTGAACAAAGTTTCCGAATAAGCCGTAAACGCTTCGTGAATCCACATATCTGCCACATCCTTTTCGGTAATATTATTCCCAAACCATTCGTGACCAGCTTCATGAACGATGATAAAATCCCATTTCAATCCCCAGCCAGAACCTGATAAATCACGACCTAAATAACCATTCTCGAATTTATTTCCGTACGCAATTCCAGATTGATGCTCCATTCCTAAATGCGGAGCTTCTACAATCTTGAAAGAATCTTCGTAGAAAGCATAAGGTCCAAACCAATATTCAAAACTTTTCAACATCAATTTTGCTTGTTCAAACTGCAATTTTGCTTTATCTATATTATAATCTAACACATAATAATCTAAATCCAATTTACCTTTTTCGCCTTCGAAAGTATCTTTGAAATTGACATAATGTCCGATATAAGGAATGATATTATAATTATTAATTGGATTAACAACTTTCCATGTAGAAGTTGTTTTACCATTTTTCTCTTTTTTAGAAACTAATCGTCCATTACCAACTCCTACCAAATCTTTTGGTGTGATAATTTCCAATTCCATTCCATTATCTGGTTCATCGCCTAAATAATCTTTGTTCGGAAACCAAGCACTTGCACCCAAACCTTGCACGGCTACAGACATCCAATCTCGACCTTTTTCATCTTTCGCAAAAATCCAACCACCATCCCAAGGCGCTCTCACCGCAACACGAGGATTTCCGTTGTATTCTAATTCTAATTGATTCGACGTATTCTTGATATTTTTTCCGACATTAATAAAATAGACATTTCCATCACGTTTGAAATCAGAAATTTTCTTTCCATTCAATTTTACAGCCGAAACCATCATTGGATCTTGTAAATCTATCTGCAATAAATCTGATTGTTGAGGAGCAATTTTATCAAACGTAATTGTCGTTTTTCCTTTTATCGATTTTGACTGATAATCTGGTTCTACACTTACTTTATATTTTTTAACATCCCACCAATTTCGGAATTCATTATTCGTTCCGCGAAGCGAATCTTGTCGCGTAAACTCTTGTTTGTTATTAAGTACTTGTGCATTTGTTGTTATCGAGATCAAGCCAAGTAATAGTACTAATTTCTTCATAGTCATTTTTAAAACATATCAAAAATAAGATTATATATTTGATAAATAAGCCAAAAAGCTATGATTACAGAAAAATTTAAAGAAAGAATAAATTATTTAAAAAATAATCACTTAATCGTTGAAGCATTGTACGAAATTTTAGATGAATTGAAATTAAAACATAGTGCTTTTACAGGTTTTACGTTTCGAGAAGAAATCGATCCGAAAGGTTTTTTGTTGACTGCAGAAGGTGAAGAAAAAACTGGAATTACAATTCGTGTTCCACGTAACATTCTTGATTTTGATTTAGTATTACTTTCCAATGTTTTGATGCACGAAATGGTACATGTTTTTCAGCGTTCGGGCGAAAATCAAATTGAATTGCGAGAAGAACGCGAATGGCAAGCGTATACAGAAATGATTTTTCATAAACAATTTCCAAACGTTCCTCCATTGACTAATTTTTACATCAAACAATTTGGCGAAAAAGCGTTGACGTATTATAACCGAATGCCCGATGAGATGAAAACGAAATATGCAGATGAAAAAACGGATTTAGAAAAAATTCTACAAACAATTTACGACAAAGAAAATAACCCAAAAGAAGAACTAAAATCTGAAAATAAGACTGAAACAATTTCTTGGCAAGATTTCGAGAAAGTTGATATGAGAATTGGGACAATTATCAGTGCAAATGATTTTCCGAAAGCAAAAAATCCTGCTTATCAATTAGAAATTGATTTTGGTCCATTAGGAATTAAGAAAAGTTCGGTACAAATTACATCGCTTTATACCAAAGAGGAATTGATTGGAAAACAAATAATGGCTGTGGTTAACTTTCCGAAAAAACAAATTGCCACTTTTATGAGCGAATGTCTCGTGATGGGCGTTTATGGAAATAATAAAGATGTTATTCTCTTGAATCCCGAACGAAAAGTAGAAAACGGAAGTAAGATTGGGTAATATTGAGACTAAGACTAAGACTAAGACTAAGACTGAGGTTAAGGCTGAGATAAAATTTGAGTTTGATTAAAACTGATGAGTAAACAAACTTTTAAAACAATTATTATTTTCTCACAACATAGATTGAGATTGAGACTAAGACTGAGATAAAATTTGAGTATAACTTAACGCTGACATTTTATCAACCAATAAACTGACTTTTTTATCGATAAATAATCAAATCATTAATCATAATCTGACAACCTGACATCTAAAATCTATTGGATGTCATTTTTTTTATGTTGGCACAAAGATTGACTATTCTGGTGTAGCATCATTTTTGATGATGTGTAAAAGTTTAAAATAAATCATTAATAATATAAAAAATAACTAAACAATATGAGCAAAATAATCGGAATCGACTTAGGTACAACGAACTCTTGTGTTTCTGTAATGGAAGGTAGTGAGCCAGTTGTAATTCCAAATGCAGAAGGTAAAAGAACTACTCCATCTATCGTAGCATTCGTAGAAGGAGGGGAAATTAAAGTTGGTGATTCAGCAAAACGTCAAGCTGTAACAAACCCAAAGAAAACGATTTATTCTATTAAACGTTTCATGGGAACTAAATTTAATAATGATGCAGATGAAATCGGTCGTGTTCCTTATTCAGTTGTAAAAGGAAACAATGATACGCCAGCAGTTGATATTGATGGACGTAACTATACTCCACAAGAAATCTCAGCAATGATTTTACAAAAAATGAAAAAAACTGCTGAAGATTATTTAGGACAAGAAGTATCAAGAGCGGTAATTACTGTACCAGCTTATTTTAACGATGCTCAACGTCAAGCAACTAAAGAAGCTGGTGAAATTGCAGGTCTTAAAGTAGAACGTATTATCAACGAGCCTACTGCTGCTGCATTAGCTTACGGATTAGACAAAGCAAACTCAGATAAAAAAATCGTTGTTTACGATTTAGGTGGTGGTACTTTTGACGTATCTATCCTAGAATTAGGTGACGGTGTATTCGAAGTGTTATCTACAAACGGTGATACACACTTAGGAGGTGATGATTTTGATGATGCAATCATCAATTGGTTAGCTTCTGAATTCCAAGCGAAAGAAGGTGTAGATTTGAAAAAAGACGCAATGGCTTTACAACGTTTACGTGAAGCTGCTGAAAAAGCTAAAATCGAATTATCTTCTTCTGCTCAAACAGAAATTAATTTACCATACGTTACAGCTAACGAAACAGGACCAAAACACTTAGTAGAAACTTTAACTCGTTCTAAATTTGATCAGTTAACAGAAGATTTAGTTCGTCGTTCTATGGAGCCTTGTAAAAAAGCGTTATCTGATGCAGGATTATCAATCAACGATATCGATGAAGTTATCTTAGTTGGTGGATCTACACGTATGCCAAAAATCCAAGAAGAAGTAGAAAAATTCTTCGGTAAAAAACCATCTAAAGGAGTTAACCCAGACGAGGTTGTTGCAATTGGTGCAGCTATCCAAGGAGGTGTATTAACAGGTGATGTAAAAGACGTATTATTATTAGACGTTACACCATTATCTTTAGGTATCGAAACTTTAGGAGGAGTATTCACAAAATTAATCGAAGCGAATACAACAATTCCAACTAAAAAATCTGAAGTTTTCTCAACTGCAGTTGACAATCAACCAGCAGTAACATTAAGAATTGGTCAAGGAGAGCGTCCATTATTCAACGATAACAAAGAAATCGGACGTTTTGACTTAGTAGATATTCCACCAGCACAAAGAGGTGTTCCTCAAATCGAAGTAACATTTGATATTGATGCGAATGGTATCTTGAGTGTATCTGCAAAAGATAAAGGAACTGGAAAAGAGCAATCAATCAAAATTGAAGCTTCATCTGGATTATCTGATGCTGATATCGAAAGAATGAAAAAAGAAGCGCAAGAAAACGCTGCAAAAGACGAAGAAGCAAAACAAAAAATTGAAAAAGTAAATGCTGCTGACGCGTTAATTTTCCAAACGGAAAAACAATTGACTGAGTACGGAGATAAAATTCCTGCTGACAAAAAACAACCAATTGAAGAAGCTTTAGCTGAGGTTAAATCTGCTCACGCTGCTCAAGACGTTGCTGCAATTGATGCTTCTATGGAAAAATTAAACACAGCTTGGAATGCTGCTTCACAAGAAATTTATGCTGCAATGAACGAAGGTCAACAAGGTGGTGCGCAAGCTCAACCAGGTGCTGATCAAAGTCAAGCAAATAATGATGGTGTTGAAGACGTAGACTTCGAAGAAGTTAAATAATAGAATTTCATTTATCAAATAGGAAAGCCTCGCATTGCGAGGCTTTTTTGTGTTTATTTTTAAATAAATAGTTTATTAAAAAAAATCATCTCGATTTCATACAAAATAAAAAAATCCACTTAAATGATTTTAAGTGGATTTTTTGTATTCTAAACTTTATGTTTTACTGATGTTGTTGTGCATCAATCACAGCAATAGTGACCATATTCACGATTTCGCGAACAGTACTATCCAATTGTAACAAATGAATTGGTTTTTTCATTCCGATCAAAATTGGTCCAACCGCTTCTATATTTCCTAATTCTTGTAATAATTTATACGAAATATTCGCTGATTCAAGATTTGGAAAAACTAATGTATTCGCATGCGTTCCTGCTAATTTAGAAAACGGAAAATTACTTTGTAATTTCTCTTTATTCACTGCAAAATTTGCCTGAATATCACCATCAACTAAAACATCTGGATGATTTTGATGTAGATAATTCACTGCATTCTGAACTTTAGAAACCGTTTCTCCTTTATTTGATCCGAAGTTTGAATAAGACAATAATGCAATCTTTGGTTCAATTTTAAACTTCTTAATTGTTTCGTTAAATTGCAATGTAATGTTAACTAAATCCTCTGAAGTTGGATCTAAATTAACCGTTGTATCACCTAAGAAAACTGGTCCTTTTTCTGTCAACATCATATACATACTCGCAACTTTTTGACCTTGTTCCGCTCCAATTAATTCTAAAGCTGGACGAATTGCCTGCGAATAATTTTTCGTCATTCCCGAAATCATTGCATCTGCATAACCAAACTCAACCATACATGATCCAAAATAATTACGATCTCTCAATAATTTTTTCGCATCAGATTTTGAGATTCCTTTTCGTTGACGTTTCGAATAAATAAAATCAACGAATTGATTGTATCTGTCCGAATCTTCTTCTGCATTTGTATCAACAATTTCAACATCTTCCAAATCCAACATATAATCTTTAATCATTTGTTGAATTTTATTTTTCTTTCCTAAAATAATTGGAATAGCGATTTTTTCTTCCTTTACAATTTGCGCTGCACGAAGAATTTCGAAACGATCTCCTTCAGCAAAAACAACACGTTTTGGATTTGATTTTGCCGTTTGTGTCAAATTACGCATAATCGTACTTTCTTTTCCGATTCGCTTAATCAATGACAATTTGTATTCTTCGAAATCTGTAATGATATTTTTAGCAACACCAGTTTCAATCGCCGCTTTTGCAACCGCAGCCGAAACTTCTGGTAACAAACGTGGATCATTAGGTTTTGGAATAATATAATCTTTTCCAAATTTGATCGAATGATTATTGTATGCTTGCGTCACAACTTCAGGAACTGGTTCTTTTGCTAATTCTGCAATTGCTCGAACAGCAGCAATTTTCATTTCCTCATTAATTGTCGTCGAACGAACATCTAACGCTCCTCTAAAAATATACGGAAACCCAAGTACATTATTCACCTGGTTTGGATAATCAGAACGCCCAGTTCCCATAATAATATCTTGACGCGTCGCAACTGCTAAATCGTACGCAATCTCTGGATTTGGATTTGCCATTGCTAACACAATTGGATTTTCTGCCATTGTATTCAACATATCTGCTGATAAAACATCTGCAGCCGATAAACCGATAAAAACATCTGCATCTTTAACAGCATCTGCCAATGTCGAAATATCACGATCTGTTGCCCATTCTGCTTTAGAAGGATCAAGATTATCACGGTCAGAACGGATTACGCCTTTACTGTCTAACATCACGATATTTTCTTTCGTTGCACCAACAGAAATATACATTCCTGTACACGAAATTGCCGCAGCACCAGCTCCGTTTACTACAATTTTAACTTTAGAAATATTTTTTCCTTGTAATTCACATGCATTAATCAACGCTGCACCAGAAATAATAGCTGTTCCGTGTTGATCGTCGTGCATAACTGGGATATTCATTTCAGCTTTCAAACGTTTCTCAATTTCGAAACACTCAGGCGCTTTAATATCCTCTAAATTAATTCCTCCAAAAGTAGGCTCTAAAGCTTTTACCGTATTGATAAATTCATCAACATTTTTTGTATCCAATTCGATATCGAAAACATCAATATCAGCAAAAATTTTGAATAGAAGACCTTTACCTTCCATCACCGGTTTTGAAGCTACCGCACCAATATCTCCCAAGCCTAAAACGGCTGTACCGTTACTAATAACTGCAACCAGATTTCCTTTTGCTGTGTACTTATAAGCATTTTCTGGATCTTTTTCAATCTCTAAACAAGGCTCCGCAACACCTGGTGAATAAGCAAGCGATAAATCACGTTGTGTATTCGTAGGTTTTGTAGGCACTACTGCAATCTTTCCTGGTTGACCCATTGAATGGTAATTCAATGCATCTTTCTTACGATTGTCATTCATTTCTCTGTGGTTTATATTTTTTCAAAATAAATTTAGGTAAAATATATTCAACCCACTTATGACAGATGTTAGATTTTGATATTTTATTAAAATAAATTATCGAGTTATACAATTTTGAAGTTAATAATTATGAGGTTGATAAATTAAAAATTAAATCGAGTGGTAAACATAACTTGAGTTGGTCTCAACTCATAGATAAATCGTTGTTCATAATTGGAAGAAAAACTGTTTTGAGAAAAATATTTTTCATTAAAAAGATTATAAGCAGACAATTCAAAATCTATTTTCTTCTTTTTTAATGAATAACGATACATTAAATCTCCTAAAGTTGAATTTGGATTTAATTCTGAATCATCATTAACATACAAATCAAAATTAAGTTTTATATAATGCTGATCTACAGGAAAAAAATGTAATCCTATTTGGTGGATTTGATTGGTGATTGAACGTGATTCAGATTCCTTTGAAAACTTATTTTTATAATTTGTTAAACCGTATTTATATTCAAAAGTCATCCAACTTAATAATCTGAAAGATGCATCAAAATTAGAAGTTAAAATGGTATTGTGAATTTCGATTAAATCATCATTTAATAATTGATCGTAGGTTCTAAAATTATAACCTCCAGCTAAATTAAATGTTGTCTTAATTTTAGAAAAATATTGACTTATTTTAGCATTAACAGAATGTGTTTTTTGATGATTTTTTAAGTTCAAAGCTTCTAAAACTGTACTTCCATCCGCATTATAGCTGTAATTGTAGATTAAGTTATTTTCTGACCAATTGTACGAATATCCAAAATTGATAAACCTAGATTTTATCGGATTTTTATACTCGAAACGTAAAGAAGAAATCCATTTTTTTACTTCGTTAAAATTTCCGTCATTTTGTTGAATAGAATTGTATCGATACAATATAAATCCTTCGTGCAAACGTGTTAAATCCCCCAAATCATTAGATAAATTATGCGAGGTTGATACTTTCCAGAATTTTGAAAATTCTAAACCTATATTAAATTTTGGTTCGATGTAAAAACGATTGTATGAAGTTTTATTTCCGAAAGAATTATTCTCTAAATTATACCACTGAAAAGGAATTCCAAAAGAAAAATTAAGTCGATTCTTTCTGTACGAAAAGTTATTTTCTACATACGGATTTAAAGTTGACCAGCGTGTATTGTTAGTAAAAGTAGAATTTATTGGTTGATTATCTGCTAACAAATCACTTTTCATTGTATGATTGGTGTACTTAATTCCAATTTTTGATTGTAGCGTTAAAGCTTTTATTCCTTTTGAAAATTCAGCGAAATTATTTGTCGAAAATTTCTCAAAATTAATTTGTTGAAACACATTTTGATAATCATTTCCGTTGTTTATAAAATCAGTAAAAACTCCAGGAGAAACACTTAAATTTTCACTATAACTTTTATACGAGATACTAGATTTTAGCGTAATTAATTGTTTACCAACTTTCTTGATTGTATTAAACTGATTGGTAAACTGCCGATTTGGTTGTGTTAATCGTTGTGTAATAAAATTATTATTTTGATTGAGATCTCCTCTCGAACTGTTCCAGTCTCCTTTAAATTCCAAGACATTTTCAAGATAATTTTTAGAACTATTTTGAGATAATGTTGCTTTTAGATTAAGACTTTCTATTTGCAAATAATTTTTTTTGATTTCGTTGAGAAATATATCACCTGTTGGTAAAAAATATTGTGTGTTTGTTTCTCCGAATCGCTTTTGAAAATCGTTGTGATAAGACAAGTTAATTCGTAAATCTAGCTCTTTTTTTAATTTAAAAAGATGATTCCAAGAACCAATATTTATTGCATTATCTAACCAACGTTCGCCATCAAAATTGGGAGTTTGTACACCTGCAATTGATAACCAACTTTCGTTCGAAAATTTTTCAGAGTCATTTAAAAAATCTTCAAGACTTAAGGTTTTTAATTGACGAGAAACATCATTTCCACGATTATTTCCTTGATAAGAACCTATCATTTGTTGCTTTTTTGTGAACAACATTGGTGTAATATTCGCCTGATACAACAATGGTGAAGCGCCAAGACCAACTTCTGCTTTACCAGAATAGGTAATTTTGCTTTTTAATTTGATATTTAATGCGGCTTTAGAGCTATAAACCAAACTGTCTAAAATCTTGATCGGTTGATGATTCTCTAAAATTTGTACTTTATCCACAGCGTCTGCAGAAAGATTTTCGTTTGCTAATGCATATTTTCCGCCCAACAAATCCATTCCTTCGATGTAGTATTTATTGATTGGTTCGCCTTGATACAAGATTCTACCAGAATTTTCGATTTCTATTCCAGGCATTTTTTTGATCACATCTGCTATAGAACGGTCTTTTATATCTTTAAAATTACTAACATCATACGCAATGGTATCACCTTTTTTACGAATAGGAGATTCTTTTAATTTAACTTCTTTTAACTCGATAGCTTTTTCTTGTAAAGTGAAATCAAAGTTTGTAGACGATTCATTTACCAAATCTGAAGTAAAAGCATAATTCATCGCACGAACCTTAATTTCATAGGTTTCGTGCGATGGATTATCTATTTTGATAGAATATTTACCATCAGATTTTGTAATAAAATACGCCAAGGTTTCTTCCGAAGTACTTGGTGAAATGGTAACATTAGCACCAGAAATAGGTTTTCCTTCTTCATTTTTAACAACACCAGAAATAGTAAGTTGTGCAAAAATAAAGTGTGAGATTAGAGTAAATAATAGTGTTAATTGATATCTCAAATTGATAATGATATTTTATAGGTATAGCATTAAATCTTTAATTATAAATCTATATTTTTGATTTTTTAAAAACTCTCTTATTTTTGTTTTTTTATCTTCGGAAACTTGTATTCCAGCGCTTTCAATTGAAATAGTTGGGTCCATGAAGTCCTGATTTATGATATTATTAAATTCTTTATTTGAAAGTTTAATTGCTTTTTTAATTCTTTTAGCTAAAATTTCTTTGTTTTGATTATTAACATCGTATTTATATTGGGATAAAGTCCAGTTGTAATTATTTTCTACATCATATAATTCTACAATTAGTCCTGGTAAATTTTTGAAAATAAATGGACCATCGTTAATGGGAATATTATCATTATACCAAGCAATCCACTGACGCCCTAAGTAAGTAGTAGTAGCTTTTTTTAATTCAATATTATTTTTATGCTTTTCATCTTTTAAATTCCATATGATATCAGGAAAACTTAATTCTGTTTCATAATTGATTGTTCCTAATTTAGAATTAAGAATCATTGTATTTGAAGCTTTCTCGTAGATGATAGTGGTTAGTTTAGAATTAGGAATTTGACCTAATTTACTCCAAGTTGTTTGAGGATTCTCGTTATTGAGATTAGCTAAATACTCAATTTCATTAATGTTGTAAGTATTTTTAGAAACATAATATCTATCGATATCGTTTCTTAAAACAAATATATCTTCTTCAATTATATTATTAGGATGTAAACTGTCATATTTATATG
>NZ_JAOCDJ010000017.1:0-47888 GCF_029840885.1 Empedobacter sp. GD03861 | reverse complement strand
TTGATTAATAATTTCTAATGCTTGGATGGAATAATTAAGTTGCGAAGAAATTTTAGAAGTTTTAACTACTAAAATGATAAAAACAATAAATAAAATAGAAGAAATAATCAAATATAAATTGTTGCTCGACGTAACATAAAGCAAGAAAAATACAACTGAAATAATAAATGCAATAAGCCTGATATTGCTAATTCTATTCTTTTTCGATTTCAATAAATCAAAATCATTTTGTAGTTTTTCTTCAATTTTTATATAGTCTTCCATTTTTAATTTTATTTCTGATTAAAGGTAGTGGTATAAACAATAAAAGAGCGAAATTTCGCTCTTTTATTATTTTTTAACTTCTTGAAATTGTTTTTCTGTAATTATTCCTTTTTCAACCATTTTAGAAAGCCAATCAATAATTTCCTGCTTTTCTTTAGATTTTAATTGTGAAAGATTAATTGTTGAATAATTTCCAATATCATTTTCTATTCCATATTTCTCAGTTATAGCATCCAAATAATCTATATAAGCTTTTTCAAAGTGATATTTTTCTGCCATTATTTTTGAATAAACCATTAAAGAATCTGTTCTACCTTCAAAATTTGAATCTTTTAAATGATAAAATAATTCTGAATAAGCTTCTTCATCACCAAGTTTCTTCACTTTTGTAGTAATCGAATCGTAATTATCAGAAATTGAATTCATTGTTGTTACATTCTCGTGAATTATAGGTGTAACAATATTGTTTTCTTTTTTACAAGAAAACAATAAAAATATAATAATAAATGAAAATATGTTTTTCATTTTTAATGATTACAACACTTTTATTTCGAATACTTTTTCATCATTCAAATAACCTTCTAAGGTATCTTTTGAATTGATTTTAGAAACTCCAGCTGGCGTTCCTGTAAAAATTAAATCGCCTTTTTTCAAGGTAAAATATTTAGAACATTCTGCAATCAACGTATTGATATGAAAAATCATATCTTTTGAATTTCCTGTTTGCACGTTTTCTCCATTTCGATCTAATTTGAACGCTAAATTCTCTAAATCAAAATTTTCTTTTGGATAGAAATCCGAAGCAAATGCAGAACCATCAAAAGCTTTTGCAATTTCCCAAGGAAAACGTTTTTCTTTTAATTCTTGTTGTACATCGCGCGCTGTAAAATCAATACCTAAACCGATTTCTGAGAAATAACGATCTGCAAATTGAGGCTGAATCATTTTTCCAACTCGATCAATTTTAATCACAATTTCCGTTTCGAAATGAACTTCTTTCGTAAAACTTGGAATCACAAAAGGAAAACCTTTTCTCAAAATTGCAGAATCTGGTTTCATGAAAAACATTGGAGATTCTGGAATTGGATTATTTAATTCTTTTGCATGTTCGACGTAATTTCGTCCGACACAAATAATTTTCATCGCTTAAAAACCGTTTTGTAATTTGATTCGTGTAAAAACTTTCTTTGTATATAAAGGAAAATCAGCATTCTGAATCCACGAATAATAACCTGGATCTTTCGCAAAAATATCCGTCACAACTTGTCCTTTATATTTACCAAACGAAATAATTTCTTGGTCTTTATCATTGTACTGAATAAATCCAGCTAAATCAGCCGTTTTACGTTGAGATGAAAATTCGCTCAAAAATTTATTGTCATTTTCAAGTTCGTCATATTTCTCGATTTGCGCCATCAAAACTTCGTAAGTCGCAATTGTGTCAGCTTCCGCAGAATGTGCATCAATCAAATCTTTATCACAATAATACTTATAAGCAGCGCTCAAATTACGAGGTTCCATTTTATGATAAATCACTTGCACATCAATTGGACGATGTTTTGATAAATCAAAATCAAACCCGTTACGCAATAATTCTTCTGCCAAAAGCGGAATATCAAAGCGATTTGAATTGTATCCAGCCAAATCAGAATCTTTAATCATTTCCATAATCGCAGGAGCAAGCTCTTTGAAAGAAGGCGCATCGGCAACATCTTCGTCAGAAATTCCGTGAATTAAAGTTGTTTCTGGTGGAATTGGAATTCCAGGATTAACTTTCCAAGTTTTTACTTCTTTCGATCCATCTGTCAAAGCTTTTACGATAGAGATTTCGACAATACGGTCTTTTGAAACATTAGTTCCTGTTGTTTCTAAATCAAAGAAACAGATATTTTTAGTTAATTTCATTTTGTAATTTCTTTTCTAAAAATGATTGAGATAAGGATGTACAATAAGATGATTAGCGGAATTGCAGCAACTTGCAACCAAGCCACTAAACCTAATGTAATGATTAAGAAAATATATTTATAATAATTTTCTGCCCAACTCAATCCTTTAAATTTTAAGGCAAATAATGGTAAATCGACAATTAATAAAACACTAAATACAATAGAAACGGCAATTAATAAATACGGATCAACAGATGGATTTATAATTTGTCCATTATTGTAATAGATAGAAAATAATGAGAAAATAAATAAGGTATTTGATGGTGTTGCCAAACCTTTGAAATACGTTGCTTGATCTTCATCTAAATTAAATTTTGCTAATCGTAACGCCGAAAAAGCAGGAACTAAAAAAGCTAATAATGAAATTGCAGCAATTTTTAAATTCTCATTTTCATAAATAAAATCAGTTGAAAAATGATTAAACATCGAAAATAACATCAATCCTGGTACAACACCAAACGAAATACAATCTGCCAAAGAATCCAATTCTTTTCCAATCGGGCTACCAATATTCATTAGTCGTGCAACCATTCCGTCCAAAAAATCAGCAACTAATGAAATCAACATCAAAACCATCACAATTGTAACTGTGGTAGTTGTGATTTGAGCATTGCTCGAAATCATGAAAATGGCTGATAATACACCACATGAAAGATTAAGTAGTGTTAGAAAATTTGGAATTGTAAATAATTTCATAAATGAATTTTTCATCACAAAAGTACAAACAAAAATTAATCTGAATCCTTTTTAAACACAATAAAACCACTATTTTTGAGTTTTTATATTCGTAATTCATCAATTTTGAAAAAGACATTCCTTATATTATCTGTTCTAGCAAGTCAATTTGCTTTTTCTCAAACCACACGCAAATATTCGAACGAGTTTTTGAATATTGGTGCAGATGCGCGCTCGTTTGCAATGGGTAATGCGGTTGTGGCGAATATTGGAAATGCTAATGCGGCTTATTGGAATCCTGCTGGATTAACGGAAATTACCTATGATTGGGAAGCTGCAGCAATGCATGCTGAATATTTTCAGTCGATTGCGAAATTTGATTATGCAGCGGTTGCAATTCCGTTGAGAGAAAGTAATTCTACGATTGCATTTTCGCTTACGCGTTTTGGTGTTGATGATATTCTGAATACGACAGAATTAATTGATAATCAAGGAAATATTAATTACGATAAAATCTCTAAATTTTCTACAGCAGATTATGCTTTGACGATGTCTTATGCAGGAAATGTGTTCAACAATAAAGATATTCAGTTTGGTGCAAATGCTAAAATTGTTTATCGTCATATTGGGAAATTTGCGCAAGGATTTGGTTTCGGAATTGATCTTGGTTTGCAATATCGTACTGATAATAAAATGTATTTTGGTTTGATGGCACGTGATATTACGACAACTTTCAATGCATGGAGTATCAACAAAGAAAAGGTAAAAGAAATTACAGTTGATGAGCCAAGTAATGAAGGTGAGCCAACAATTTTGAATGATTTGCCAGGAGAAAATATCGAATTAACAATGCCTAAATTGCAATTTGGAGTTGGAAAACGTTTCGATTTTAATGAACGAGTTTCGCTGTTGGGAGAGATTGATATGAATATCGAATTTCAACAAACTAATGCTGCAATTTCTGGAAAAGGATTTTCGATTTCGCCACAAGTTGGTCTTGAATTAGGTTATGATGACATGGTTTTTGTACGTGGAGGATTGAATAATTTACAGAAAATTTCGCAATTTGATGGAAAAGATAAAACTCAAATTCAGCCAAATGTTGGGGTAGGTTTCAAATACAAAGGAATCTCGATTGATTATGCTTTGACAAACTTTGGAGACAGCGGTTTGGGATTATATTCTAACATTTTTTCTGTTCGTTTCGAGATGGATAAATGGAGATAAATAAGTTTTACCCATAATTATATTGATAGGTATATTTTTCTGAATATTGATATTTTATACTCTGTCAAGTGTTTCCAAAAGCGTTTGGGCTTTGTAACATCGAATTTTTCCTTGTTTCAATTGTTGTCCAATTAAAATAAGACTCCCATAAAACATTATATTTTGGATCAGTCTTCGCAAAAAATAAATCTTAATAATCTTCTCAAAACGAATAAATATCGCTGAAAAAAGTTTAACAAAAAATTTAATCGTACTCTAAATTGATTAAAAGTTCAGTCTTTAATCGGCTGATAAAATTACAATCTAATTCAGCAAGAAGAATATCAATTAATTGAGACAAAAAATCGCGGTGAATATAGTTAAATAAAAAGGTTTTTTCATTGGTCATAAAATAGAAATCAAAATGACTAAAATAACCAGAAATTGATTTAATCTCTAATGTTGGAAGCTCTTCGGGCTGAAAAAAATCACTTAATTTTGCGCGATAATTATGGATTTTCTTGATAGAATTTGAAGTAGAATCAACATATTCTATATTCAAATCTTCAATTTCATCTGAATAGAATTGATACAAAAATTCATTTTTAGGATAATCATTTATGTACAAATTGAAACGATTATCTTTTTGGTATAACTGAAAAAGTCGATTAAATTCTTGCACATTATTGATCATAATATATGAAGTTAAATGATTGATTTGAATAAATTTAATGACATTTAGTTAAATAATCAAATAAAAAAGAGCCAAATTAGTTTTGGCTCTTATATTTTTAGTAACGTATTGTTCTTGTTGTATTTGAAATTGGTTGATCGATATCTTTGGAGTATTGTGTGCGTTTTGTCCAATTTTTGTGATTATCGTATTGATATTTAATCGTTGATATATTTTTTACTTTTCCTGCTTCATCAAGCACCGTTTCTTCGATAATATTATTGTTTTCATCAAATTTTCGCACATATTTATTGACTTGTTTATTGTCTTTGTCTACATAAGTTTCCTCTATTGGATTGCCTTTTGCGTCATTTTTATAATTCAACGTATAAGTTCCTTGATTATATTTCACCAATGTTTTGACTAAAAATCCATTTTGATATTGAAACGTTTTCTCGATAAAAACATCCGAATCTTCCAATAAATTAGTTTCTCTTTCGTAAGTTACATTCTGATTTTGATCTAATTTATATTCCGTTTTAGAAACATTAACATCATTTTCGCTTTTCGTCACGATATAACCATCTGTTGTATATTCGTAATCAAAATTGAAAACTAAACTTTCGTCATTGTTTTTCATTTCTCTCGAAATCAATTTATTCGATTCATTATAATTAAATGTTTCAGCAAAAGTTTTATTTCCAGCTTCATCAAAATAATCACATTTTGTTGGATTTCCATCTTTATTATACGTTGATTTTGTGTAATATTCGGTTTCGTAACCTTCGATAAACTTCATGCGAATACGTGCTTTTTGCATCGATTCTTCAATAAAAGTTGGATTTCCTAAAACATCATTTTGCTGTAATTCAGATTTTTGAGCAAATGCAAATCCTGAAAATAATATCGTAATTAAAGCAATGTTTTTTAACATATGTTGTATTTTTTTATTCTTGAATAGAAAGATTAACCAAAATTAATCCAAAAATGTAGATTTCTTGATCTATTTAAAGGTGAACGTAAAAACTAGAACTTATATTTGAAAAAAAAATAAAAAAATGAGCACAAAATTTAAACTTTTAGGAAATCAACCAGCATTTATCGATTTATCATTGTTATTAGTACGTTTAGCTGCTGGTGGATTTATGTTTACACACGGATTCGGAAAATTGCAAAAATTAATCAATGGAAATTTCGAATTTGGAGATCCAATTGGACTTGGACCAGAAATTTCTTTAGGTTTAACTGTTTTTGCGGAAATACTTTGTGCTTTTTTAGTTTTGGTCGGATTATTTACTCGTTTGGCGGTAATTCCACTAATCATTACAATGTTAGTTGCTGTATTTATCGTGCATGCAGATCATGATTTTGGTAAAAAAGAATTGGGATTATTCTACTTAATCAATTATTTAGTTATATTTTTATCAGGCGCAGGAAAATATTCTTTAGACAAATTGATTCTTAAAAAATGATAAAAACATTAACCTATAGCTTATTAATTTGTACTTCTGCATTATTTGCTCAATCAAAAAATATGAAAAACATTGTTTATACGCCATTAACAAAGGCAGAAACGACATTAATAAAAGAAAAGAAATCCTATGATCCTTTTCGTGTTTTATTAACGACTTCGAATGCAGATACAAAAATCTTAAAATCAATTTCTATTGATATTGATCCAAAAGATCCGTTAATCAAATTATTGGCCGATCGTATGTATGCGACTGTACAAGATGAGGCGAGTAAAGGTGTTGGAATTGCTGCTCCGCAAATTGGGATTAATCGCAACGCGGTTTGGGTGCAACGTTTTGATAAAGAAGGCGAACCTTTTGAGTTTATTATCAATCCAAAAATTACTTGGTATTCGGACATTGTTCGTCACGGTCGTGAAGGTTGTTTATCTATTCCTGATATTTTCGGAAAAGTGTATAGAAGCTTGGTTCTTCGATTGGAGTATTATGATTTGGATGGAAATTTTCATGATGAAACGGTAGAAGGTTTTACAGCGGTTATTTTTCAGCACGAATACGATCATTTAACAGGAACTTTATTTACGGATCGAATGAAAGAGCAAGAAAAGCTAAATTATGTGAAAGCTGAAGTAATGAACGATGTTTTTTACTTGAAAAAGGCAGGTTCTTTTATAGATGACGACGATGATGAAGATTAAAAATTTCTTAAAACGTAGAAATTATTATGCTTGGCATAGTTTTTAGTTTAATTTTGCAAAAACTTATTTAGAAAATTGTTAGCATACACTACATATAATCATCCAACGAGTACAGAATGGGTGACTTTTGTTCATGGAGCAGGAGGAAGTTCTACGATTTGGTTCAAACAATTGCGTGAATTTCGCAAACATTTTAATGTTTTGTTAATGGATTTGAGAGGACACGGACGTTCTAAGAAAAACTTGAAATCACTTTTCGAAAAACGTTATACGTTCAAATCGGTTTCAAAAGACGTCATTGATGTTTTAGATCATTTAAATATTGATAAAACACATTTTGTTGGGATGTCTTTGGGAACGATTGTAATTCGACAATTGGCAGAAGATTATTCGGAGCGATTCAAATCAATGGTGATGGGAGGCGCTATTATGAAAATTAATTTCCAATGTCAATTTTTGATTAATGTTGGAAATACGTTCAAACATATATTGCCTTATTTGATCTTGTATCGAATTTTTGCTTTCGCTATCATGCCAAAAAATACGCACAAAGAATCAAGGTTATTATTTATCAATGAAGCGAAAAAATTGTATCAAAAAGAATTTTTGAAATGGTTCAAACTTACTGCGGATGTCAATCCGTTGCTAAAATGGTTTCGAAAAGTTGAATTGAATATTCCGACTTTATATGTGATGGGAGCAGAAGATCATATGTTTTTGCCTTCGATTCAGGAATTAATAAAAGCACATACCAAACATTCAGAATTGATTGTTATCGAAGATTGTGGACATGTCGTGAATGTCGATCAACCACAAATTTTTAACGATAAAGTAATTGAATATATTCATCGAATTAAATAAAATAAACTAAAAAAAGCTTCTAATTAGGGAGCTTTTTTTAGTCTATATATCGTTGTATAAAATTATATCCTAAATCGTAATAATGTTTTTGATTATTTTCAAAAGTTAATTCAAATTGTTGACCATTTCCTTTTATACTAAGTAATTTACAAGGATTAATTTCTCCTAATTCTCCACCAAAATAATAGTAATAAAATTGTGTTTTATAGGTTTGTTGATTTTTTATTGATATTTTATTTGAAGGATGCTTCATTAATTCTGTCGAAAATAAGAAAGTTTGTGCTTTGCTTAATTGTTTTCCATTAATATTGATTAAACTGAGTAGTGGGAAGTATTCAGATTCATGGTATTTCTTTTTATTATTCATTAAAGAACCTGAATAAGTAAGAGCTAATTCTAAACTCGAATAAGAAGGATTCATTGGATAAGCATAAACACGTATCGATTTTATAATTTTATCCTTCTTTATGACAAGTAACAAATCTTCTGATTGATCTGTAATTTGTTCTTCATAATTATCTTTTAATGAAAGTAATTCTGCGTCATTAATTTTCTGCTCTAAAAATTGATGAAATTTTTTATCTAATTTACCTTCAAAAACGCCCTTTTTTCCATTAAAAGCTTCATTAGCGCTAATAATAGTTCCATTTTTTTGAATAGCGATATTTATTATACTACAACTTCCATAACAACCACTTGTCGTATAGATAATTTGATCATAATCTAATGGATTTTTGGTATTATTATCTCTTCTTCCAAGTGTATCAAGACTCGAATCATTATTATATTTGATAACCATTTCTTCTTTATTTATTGATAAAATTTTAAAAAATGGTTTTGGTTTACTGATAGAATCAAAATAATGAACTGTTGAATCTTTTACATTGAATTTGATTGAATTACCTAAAAATTTAGTAGGTATAAATTTTTTATGCTCTCGAATTCCATAAGTTTCATAGATACCATCATAATATCCTTTATTATTATATATTGAATCCTGATCGAATTTATAAATAACTGGATCTAAAACTGCCATTTTAGTTGACCAGTACCCTTGTATTTGTTCTAATAATTTATTGTCAGCTTCGGAATTATTTTTACAAGAATTAAAAGATAATATAAGTATAAAAAAATAGATGTATTTCATAAATAATATATTGAATTAAGATACAATAATTTATTTATGAAAAAAAGCTTCCAATTAGGAAGCTTTTTTTAGTTTATTTTAATCTTTTTTCTAACAAATCTGGGCGACGCTCTTTTGTACGTTCAATTGCTTGTTCATGCAGCCATTCCTCTATTTTAGGAAAGTTACCCGAAAGTAAAACATCAGGAACTTTAAGACCTTTATATTCGGCCGGACGCGTATAAATTGGTGGCGCCAACAAATCATCTTGAAACGAGTCTGAAAGGGCAGAAGTCTCATCTCCAATTACGCCTGGTAACAATCGAATAATAGAATCAGCCAAAATAATTGCGCCAAATTCTCCACCCGAAAGTACATAATCGCCAATCGAAATTTCTCTCGTCACATACATATCTCGAATACGTTGATCGATTCCCTTGTAATGTCCACAAATCATCATAAGATTTCCTTTCAACGACAAATCATTCGCAATTGTTTGATTCAACGTTTCACCATCTGGCGTCAAATAAATAATTTCATCATAAGTTCGTTCATCTTTCAATTTCGAAATCATTTTGTCCAAAGGCTCGCACATAATCACCATTCCAGAAGTTCCTCCGTACGGATAATCATCTACATGACGATAACGTCCTTTTCCAAAATCTCTCAAATCGTGAACATGAATTTCAGCTAAACCTTTGTCTTGCGCACGTTTCATAATCGAGGCAGAAAATGGACTAACTAATAATTCGGGTAAAACAGTGATAATATCTATTCGCATGCTGCAAAGATATTTGTTTAGCTACGTTTGCGCAAGTTTAAATCTATTTTTTGAATTTGATTGTTTTAACAGAATTTATAAATTCTTCTTGTGATTTTTCATCTAAATTGTAACCAATAAAATTAAATTTTGAAGTTGAGTTTTTAATAGTATCCATATAAACTGCGATTAATTTATGAGGATTTGATTGTATAAGTTTTGCTTTTTGTTGATCAATAACAATATAAGAAATCTGATATTTTGATTGTACAATAGAATCAATATTTGTTTTATGAAGTTTATTGATATATAACTCAGAGATTTTCTCCAATTCTAAATCAGGATTCTTTTTTAAGATAGTCGTAAAAATAGTATCAGTTATTTCACTGCTAAAATTATAATCACTACTTGCAAGTAAACCATAATTATAAATTAATGTATCATTATTTGGAGTAATAATACCTCCAACTTCAGAATCAATTCCGCCTAATTTCACTTTTTTCCAATCTTTCGGAATTTCCATAGAAAAACTTCTAAATTGAATCGTTTTATAATTGCTTTTATTACAAGAAATTAATCCAAATAATATGATGAATAACAAATATTTTAACAGATTATTCAAATGATTGATTTTCTTTTAAAATTAATAAATATAATTGATATTATTCATTAGCCTTATTCAAATGAAATCGAGTAAATTTGTCTAAAATTTTAATCAAATGTTTTTATATAACAGACATAGACGACTACGCAAAAATGAATCAATTCGTAGTATGATTCGCGAAAATCATTTGTCACCAAACGATTTTATTTTACCAATTTTTATGGCTGAAGGAGAAGGTGTGAAGGAAGAAATTGCAGCAATGCCAGGTATTTACCGCCAATCTCTTGACAATACTGTAAAAGAAGTAAAAGAAATTTGGGATTTAGGTATAAAATCAGTTAACATATATTGTAAAGTTAGTGATAACTTAAAAGATAACACAGGTAAAGAGGCTTGGAATCCAAACGGATTGATGCAAAATACTATCAAAGCAATTAAAGATGCTGTTCCAGAAATGATTGTAATGCCTGATGTTGCCTTAGATCCATATTCAATTTATGGTCACGATGGAATCATCAAAAATGGAGAAGTTATTAATGATGAAACAGTTGATGCTTTGGTAAAAATGACATTATCTCATGCAGAAGCTGGTGCAGATTTTGTTGCGCCTTCTGATATGATGGATGGTCGAATAGGAGCGATGCGTGCTGCGTTGGAGGAAAACGGTTTTCATAATGTAGGAATCATGACGTATGCTGCGAAATATGCATCATCTTTTTATGGACCTTTCCGTACAGCTTTAGATTCTGCGCCAGTTGATTCTCAAGAAATTCCGAAAGACAAAAAAACCTATCAAATGGATTACCATAATTCACAAGAAGCCTTGCGCGAAGCGATTGCGGATGTGGAAGAAGGTGCAGATATTTTGATGGTAAAACCAGGTATGGCTTATTTGGATATCGTGAAATTAGTGAAAGATAATTTACAAGTTCCAGTTTCAGTTTATCAAGTTTCTGGAGAATATGCAATGATAAAAGCTGCTGTAGAAAAAGGTTGGTTAGATAATGATAAAGTTATTTTAGAGTCTTTAACATGTTTTAAAAGAGCAGGAGCAGACCTAATTTCAACTTATTTTGCAAAAGAAGCTGCAAGATTATTGAATGATCAATAAATTAGTTCAAAATAGAAATAAAAAACCACTTCATTTGAAGTGGTTTTTTTGTGTTTTAAAGCGAATAATTAATCATTTTCGCTGTAAATTGTTGTTTTTCTAATGTAGATAGAAAATATTTTTGTTCAGCTTCAGCTTGTTCTTTTTTCTGATAATTCTTTTCGTAACCCGTTTGAATTTCTTTTAAAGAATTAATCGTTCCATTTTTCAATAAATAATTCTGAAACTTTGTATATCTATCTGCTAATTTGCCGTAGATATCCTTGTTATCGATGTTTGCTTCATAAACATCTGTCACATAAACTTCATTATCTTGTCCATAAGCGATGGAAAAAAAATAATAAGTTTGGTTATTCTTTGTTTGACTGAAAACCACCCCAGTAACAAAGAATAAAAATAGTACTAAACCTTTTTTCATTCAACCAAAATTTGAGCACGCAAGTTAATCATTATAACTTAATTAAAACCCTTGTTGTGTGATTTTATATTATTCGGTATAATTTTTTTATATTTGTGTCCTAAAATTGACTCAAAATGTTTCAAAATCTTCAGGATAAATTAGATAAAGCATTACATACCTTAAAAGGAAAAGGACAAATTACAGAAATTAACGTTGCTGAAACCGTAAAAGAGGTGCGTAGAGCCCTTGTTGATGCCGATGTTAGTTATAAAGTTGCAAAAGATTTTACAAATACTGTAAAAGAAAAGGCTTTAGGTGAAAACGTAATTACGTCGCTTAATCCTGGACAATTAATGGTAAAAATTGTTCATGATGAATTAGCAAAATTAATGGGAGGTGAGGTTACTGAACTGAAAGTAGACGATAATCCTACAATTATTTTGATAGCTGGTTTACAAGGTTCTGGTAAAACAACTTTTTCTGGTAAATTAGCTAATTTCCTAAAAACTAAGAAAAACAAAAAAGTATTATTAGTTGCTGGTGACGTTTATCGTCCAGCTGCCATCAATCAGTTACAAGTTTTAGGAGAGCAAATTGGTGTGGATGTTTATGCTGATTTAGAAAACAAAAATCCTGTAGAAATTGCTCAATCAGCGATTGCACAAGCAAAACAAAACGGAAATAATGTAATTATCGTTGATACAGCTGGTCGTTTGGCGATTGATGAGCAAATGATGGATGAAATTCGTCGCGTTCACCAAACAGTTAATCCTACCGAAACTTTATTTGTTGTAGACTCTATGACAGGTCAAGATGCGGTGAATACTGCAAAAGCTTTCAATGAAGTATTGAATTATAATGGAGTTGTTTTAACAAAATTAGATGGTGATACACGTGGTGGAGCTGCATTAACGATTAGAACGGTTGTTGACAAGCCAATCAAATTTATTTCTACTGGTGAGAAAATGGAAGCTTTAGATGTTTTCTATCCAGAACGTATGGCTGATCGTATTTTGGGAATGGGTGACGTTGTTTCGTTAGTAGAGCGTGCTCAAGAGCAATTTGACGAAGAAGAAGCAAAACGTTTACAAAAGAAAATTGCAAAAAATAGCTTCGATTTTGATGATTTCTTAAAACAAATTCAGCAAATCAAACGTATGGGTAATATGAAAGATTTGGTTGGAATGATTCCTGGTGCTGGAAAAGCGTTGAAAGATGTAGATATTGACGACAATGCTTTTAAAGGTGTTGAAGCGATTATTCACTCAATGACGAAAAAAGAGCGTCAAAATCCAAATATTATCGATAATTCTCGTAAGAAAAGAATTGCAGCTGGTTCTGGAACATCTTTACAAGAAGTGAATCAATTATTGAAACAATTCTCTGAAATGGGTAAAATGATGAAATTTATGAATTCTGCAAATGGTAAAAAGATGATGGAAACAATGTCTAAAAATATGCCTGCAGGTGGATTCCCAGGAATGCCAAAAATGTAATATCAATTATATATATAACTAAAAACCTCCAAATTATTGGAGGTTTTTTTATAGATTTTATTTTTGCTTCGTAAACGTTAAGTTTGAACCATTTGAACCATCAACATAGGATTGGTTCAATTTGTTAATTATAAATTTAATGAAAAATATTTAAACGCAACATTAAATATAAGTTAGTGGTATAAGTTTATTCAATTTAACATAATATATATTATAACATTATTATTTCTATGAAATATTAATGTTAATAATCTTTATTATGTTAAGTAAGGATTTAAACAATCTCCTATTTAGATATTTTTATAGAATTTAGATATCCTATCGGAATATCCATATGTTCTAATTATCCAAAATTAAATAATCCAAATAATCTTCAGAAACGTCTTTTATCATCAATTCATTTGCACTTACAGTTAAAGTTCGATTCATCAAATAAAAACTCGAACCTCCTAAGATTATGGTTATTTGTATTATCAACAAAATGATGGCGTAAAACGTTTTAATATCATTTTAAAGTAATTGGTAAAAAGTGTAACTTTAACCTCTAATTATATAATATTTTCTTGCCAAAATCTTTGGAAATTTGTCCTATAAAATTACTCTTATGAATGCACAAACACTTACTATACCGATTACCAATTTGAATTCAGAAAAAGATGTTGAACTCATCAATAAATTACTTTCTGAAATAGAAAATCTTGATGAATATACTGTGAATTTAGATGCTAAAACGATTAATGTTTCGGCAAAAAAATTATGGAAAGTCTCACCTAAAATCTATGAAATTTTAAAGCAAAATAACTTCAAAATAGATTCTGTCGAAAAATCGTATCCCGTTCTCAATATGACGTGTGCTTCATGCGCAAGCAGTTCTCAAGCAAATCTTAATCGTCAGTTGGGCGTTGTAAATGCGGAGGTGAATTACGGAAATGGAATGGGAAAAATCGAGTACATTCCTACTCTTGTTTCTCCAGAAAATTTGAAAAATGCTTTAGTAGAAGTTGGCTATGATTTGGTGATTGATGAGTCTAAAAATCAAGATGAAGAAATAGAACAACTTCACGAAGAAAAGTATAAAACGCTGAAAAATAAAGTGATTTGGGCGCTAATATTTGGAGTTCCTTTATTTATTATCGGAATGTTTTTTATGGATATGCCTTACGGAAATTACATTATGTGGGCACTTTCTACGCCAATTCTTTTCATTTTTGGACAACAATTTTTCGTCGGGGCTTGGAAACAATTGAAAAATAAATCGGCTAATATGGATACTTTGGTTGCTTTGAGTACTAGTGTAGCCTATCTTTTTAGCGTTTTCAATACATTATTTCCAGAATATTGGCACAGCAAAGGTTTACACGCGCATCCTTATTTCGAGGCTGCTGGTTTAATCATCGTTTTTATCTTGATTGGTAAATTGATGGAAGAACGTGCGAAAGGAAATACTTCCGAAGCGATCAAGAAATTAATCGGTTTACAACCTAATACTGTGTTGGTTGTGAAAGATGGAAATCAGGTTGAAGTGAAGATTGAAGATGTACAAATTGGCGATTTGATTGTTGCAAAACCTGGAGATAAAATTGCGGTTGATGGAATTATTGTTTCGGGAGAATCTTTTATCGATGAAAGTTCATTGACAGGAGAGCCAATTCCGGTAGAAAAAGGAATTGATGCGAATGTTTTTTCAGGAACTTTAAATCAAAACTCTCCTATTCAATATAAAGCCTTGAAAGTAGGGAATGATACACTTTTGTCTCAAATTATTCAATCAGTAAAAAATGCACAAGGAAGTAAAGCGCCAGTTCAACAATTGGTAGACAAAATTGCAGGTGTTTTTGTTCCGATTGTGATTATTATTGCAATTTTAACGTTTATTACTTGGTTAATTTTAGGTCAAGAAAATGCTTTTACAATGGCACTTTTATCGATGATTACTGTGCTTGTTATTGCTTGTCCTTGTGCACTTGGATTGGCAACGCCTACCGCGATTATGGTTGGAATGGGAAAAGGTGCTGAGCAAGGAATTTTGATCAAAAATGCCGAAAGTTTAGAATTAGCGAAGAAAATTGATACAATTATTTTAGATAAAACAGGAACAATTACCGAAGGAAAACCGAAAGTACAAGAATTGATTTGGTTTGATGATTCTGCTAAAAATGTACTTTATACAATCGAAAATAATTCGCAACATCCTTTAGCAAAAGCGATTATAGAACATATTGGTAAGCAAGATATTTTACCTGAACTAAAAATTGAAGATATATCTGGAAAAGGATTGAAAGCAAATGTTTTAGATAACGTTTATTATGTTGGAAAAACAAGTTGGATTACTGAATTAAATATTCAGATTGATGAAAAGGTTGAACAAGCTATTCAAGATTTTTCGACTAAAAATTATACCACTTCTTTCTTTGGAAATGATGAAAAAGTTTTGGGATTAATTGGAATTTCTGATGAAATAAAAGCTACTTCTGTTGAAGCTATTAATGCTTTTCACGAAAAAGGAATTGAAGTTTGGATGGTAACTGGTGACAATGAATTTTCGGCAAATGCAATTGCAAAACAAGTCGGAATTGATCAAGTTGTCGCAAATGCTTTACCAAATGATAAAATGAATATTATCAAAGATTTGCAACAAAAAGGAAAAGTTGTCGCAATGGTTGGTGATGGAATTAATGATAGTGCAGCGTTGGCTCAAGCAGATGTTTCGATTGCGATGGGAAATGGTTCTGATATAGCGATTGATGTGGCAGAAGTTACATTGATTGGAGGAGATTTGACAAAAATCGATCATGCGATTAATCTTTCAACACAAACAGTCAAAACAATTCATCAAAATTTATTCTGGGCATTTATTTACAATGTAATCGGAATTCCAATCGCTGCTGGAGTACTTTATCCAATTAATGGATTTTTGTTAGATCCTATGATTGCTGGTGCTGCAATGGCTTTGAGTAGTGTAAGTGTTGTAACAAATAGTTTATTGTTAAAGTATAAAAAGATTTAAAAAACTTTAAAATATTCATAAAAAAATCGGCTAAATATTTAGTCGATTTTTTTGTGTTTTATAACAAACGATCATCCCAATTATAATCTTCTAATTCTTTGATTTTAACCTTTGAAGAAAAATCAGGATGTTTTGTATTGATTAAATAATTATATTCTTTTGGAATGATTGACGATGGAACTTTGATAACCAAATATTTAAAATCCTGATACCAAGCAGAACCAATCTCTTGTAACTCGGGATAAGCCTCTACAGATTGCCAATTCCTAGGTAATTTAGGCTTCTTAATTTCATAAATTTCATCTTCTTCGCAATCAATTTCTATCACTAATAATTTGTACGAGTTATCAATGCTAATAGAACTTCTATGCACCACCAATTCTAAGGTTGAAAGCGCGCGAGAACTTCCTGCATAAATAACAAATTCATCATTTTTATTCCATCTGTTGGCAACTCCAGAAGCTTGTAATGATTTTGAATATTTCGCTTTACGAATATTGTAAACTAACATTGTTAGACGTTTTCTCCGTATTCTATCGCAGTCAAACGATTATCGATAAATTTGAGACCTGAAACTGTATCAAGAAAATCTGCTGGCGATTTTTTATCTAACAAAACATTAGGCGTTGTTAACCATTTCTCAAAATCATCTTTTGTATTGAAAACCTCCAAACCGTGCTTGTATAAAGAAATCAATAAAACAATATGCTCTTTTGTATTGTCTTTAAGAGATACATCTTTTGTTTTGTAATTTCTGTAGGTACGCGTTGTGATATTTAACCAACTTGAGATTATTTCGTCTTTTAGCGTTGATAATTCATCAAGATATTGAATGTATTTTTGATCAATATTATAACGATTTACGTAAAAATAAACACTCGTAAAATCTCTTACTTCAGGGATTTCATTTATGATTTGTTCGTATTTTTTTAGTTTAACAGTTGCCATAATTCTAAACTTTTACTAAAGTTACAATTTTTCCACTTAATAAAGGAACTTTTTCTCAAATTTAAATAAATTTAACAAAAAAAGAGGCTGCTTAGGCAACCTCTTCTTATATAATGATTTAAAATTTCTTATTTCAAAGAACCAACCATATCTTCTGGTTTTACCCATTCGTCAAATTCTTCAGCAGTTACATACCCTAATGCGATTGCAGTTTCTTTTAACGTTGAGTTATTTTTGTGAGCTGTTTGAGCAATTTCAGCAGCTTTGTAGTAACCAATTTTTGTATTAAGTGCTGTAACCAACATTAATGAATTATCAACTAATTCTTTGATACGAGCATAATTTGGCTCAATACCTTGCGCACAATGCTCATCAAAAGACACACAAGCATCTCCTAATAAACGTGCAGATTGCAAGAAGTTTGCAGCCATAACTGGTTTGAAAACATTCAATTCGTAATGACCTTGAGTTCCACCAATTGTAATCGCAACATCGTTACCCATAACTTGAGCTGCAACCATTGTTAATGCCTCACATTGAGTTGGATTTACTTTACCTGGCATGATAGAAGATCCTGGTTCGTTTTCTGGAATGATAATTTCTCCAATACCTGAACGAGGTCCAGAAGCTAACATACGAACGTCATTTGCAATTTTGTTTAATGAAACAGCTAATTGTTTCAAAGCTCCGTGAGTTTCTACGATTGCATCGTGAGCAGCTAATGCTTCGAACTTATTTTCTGCTGTTACAAATGGATGACCTGTAAATTCAGCAATGTATTTAGCAACTAAAACATCGTATCCTTCTGGCGTGTTAAGACCTGTACCTACAGCAGTTCCACCTAAAGCAACTTCAGATAAATGCTCTAGTGTATTTCTTAAAGCTTTTAAACCGTGATTTAATTGCGCTACATATCCAGAAATCTCTTGACCTAATGTTAATGGCGTTGCATCCATTAAGTGTGTACGACCAATTTTTACAACAGATTTAAATTCTTCAGCTTTCTTAGCTAATGTATCACGTAATTGCTCAACACCTGGAATTGTTACTTCAACAACTGCTTTGTAAGCAGCAATGTGCATACCTGTTGGGAAAGTATCATTAGAAGATTGAGATTTGTTAACGTCGTCATTCGCTTTAAGAACTGGTTCACCTTCTCCAATTTTGAATCCAGCTAAAACTTGCGCACGATTAGCAACAACTTCATTCACATTCATATTAGATTGAGTTCCTGAACCTGTTTGCCAAATTACTAAAGGAAATTGATCATCTAATTTTCCTGCTAAAATTTCGTCACATACAGCAGCAATAGCATCACGTTTTTCAACTGGTAAAACACCTAATTCAGCATTTGCATAAGCAGCAGCTTTCTTTAAGTATGCGAAACCTTCTACAATTTCGTGAGGCATAGAAGCCGCAGGACCAATTTTAAAGTTGTTACGAGAACGTTCTGTTTGAGCACCCCAGTATTTATCTGCAGGAACTTTTACTTCCCCCATGGTGTCTTTCTCAATTCTGTATTCCATTTTGGTATTTTTTATTATTTATATATTGTTTACTTATCTCACAAATTTAAGAAATCGTTTGATGAAAGAAAAGTGATTAATGTTAGTATTTCTATAAATTTTATTTACTAAGTTTGTATCACATAAAAATAAAATCATGATTCAATTTTTAGGTTTCTTATTATTCTTAACAATCGCTTTATGCGGATTCTGGGGTATCATCTTTTTTGCAACGATGGCTATTTCTTGGATTCCATTTTGGGTTGCGAATTTAAGAAAAGAAAAAGCTGGAATAGTAACAGCAGAAGATCCTCGTCCGATTTTACCAAATCAAGAAGGAATCACAGTATTATTCAAAAAATAATAAGCTGTAAAAAAAAATTAAAAGGAACTTGACGAAGTTCCTTTTTTTATTTATTCGACTTTCGAATCTTCTTCATAATTTCCTTCCAAATAATTTTTCAAACTAATTCGGATAATTTCTGTCCAACCAGCTTCAAAACTTTCGCGCGAGAAATTTTTATCATCAGGCGGAAAAGTTTCAATTCCTTCATGAATTAGCGTTAATTTTGTTTGCGGAACAATTTCATCTGTTAATTCATCCAAAATAAATGTAACAACAGAATTTCCTTCGTAGACAGGATATTTCCATGTATAAGCTAACAATTTAGTCGGCTCTACTTCTACTATTTTACAGTGATGTAAATACGATCCGCCATAAAACTCAAATTCGAATCCAACTTCTGGAACAAACTTCTTAATATCAAAATACCATTTATCAAAAGCAGATTTTGTCGTTAAGGCATTCCACACTTTATCAATTGAAACATCAAAAATTTCTACTATTTCTACAGGCTTTGCACTCATATTCTATTTTTTTATGATTTTGTTTAATTTACTAATTTTTTAATTATTATTTAAATTTAGCCCAAAATTTAATTGTTACATTTGCTATGTGTAAAATTTTTAAAATGAAATTTAATAAAACTTTTTTAAGTGTTTTAGGACTATTTGCTGGTCTTTCGCTATATGCGCAACAAGAGGTTAGCCGTCCAAAACTAGTAGTTGGTATCGTTGTCGATCAAATGCGATGGGATTATTTATATCGTTACCAAGATAGATATTCTACAGGAGGTTTCAATCGTATGTTAAACGAAGGTTTTAGCAACGAAAACACCTATATTCCTTATATACCTACTTATACAGCTATTGGTCATAGTACTATTTATACGGGTTCTGTACCTGCTATTCACGGAATTGCTGGGAACGATTTTATCATTCAAGCAACAGGACAAGAAATGTATTGTACACAAGATGACGCTGTAAATGGGGTTGGTACTTCTTCAAAAGCTGGAAAAATGTCTCCAAAAAACTTGTTGACATCTACAGTTACTGATCAATTAAAATTAGCAACAAATTTTCGTTCAAAAGTATATGGAGTTTCGTTAAAAGATCGTGGAGGAATATTACCTGCAGGTCATTTTGCTGATGCTGCTTTTTGGTTTGAAGGGGAATCAGGAAATTGGGTTTCGAGTACATTTTATATGAATGAGTTGCCAAAATGGTTGCAAAAATTCAATGATAAAAAAGTTGCTGAAAAATATTTAGACAAATGGAACACACTTTACCCGATTGATACGTATGTACAAAGTGAAAAAGATGGAAATCCATACCGCGAAAATTATAAAGGATTGGATAAAATGCAATTTCCTTATGATTTGAAAGCATTGAAAAAAGACAATGGTTTAGGTTTGATTCGCTCTACTCCTTTCGGAAATTCGTTGACAAAAGATATCGCAATCGAAATTATTGATAACGAAAAATTAGGTCAAAACGAGAAAGGAATTACAGATTTCTTAGCGGTTAGTTTTTCTTCTACCGATTATGTTGGACATCAATTTACGCCAAATACAATCGAAGCTGAGGATACTTATTTGCGTTTAGATAAAGATTTGGAACAATTATTTAATCACTTAGACCAAAAAGTTGGAAAAGGACAATATTTAGTTTTCTTGACTGCAGATCATGGTGGAGCTCATAATCCTAAATATTTCCAAGATAAAAAAGGTAATGCAGGATACTTTCCAACTGGAGAAGTAAAAAAAGGATTAAACGCTAAATTACAAGAGAAATTCAAATCTACTGATATTGTACGCTCATTAACAAATTATCAGGTTCATTTGAATTATCAAACGATCGAACAAAATAAATTAGACGAAGAAGATATCAAAGAAGAAATCGTAAAGTTTATGCAAAAAGTTGATGGTGTTTCTTTCGTAGCTGATATGGATAAAATTGGAGAAGCTTCTATTCCTGCGATTATCAAAGAACGAATGGTTAACGGTTACAATCGTAAACGTAGCGGTGCTATTACTTATATTTTAGAACCACAATGGTACGGCGGAAAACAAAATGCTGGAGGAACAACACACGGAACTTGGGGGGCTTACGATGCTCACATTCCATTTGTTTTGATGGGTTGGGGTATAAAACATGGTAAAAATAATAACCGTGTTTATATGACAGATATCGCACCTACAGTTGCCGCTTTGCTACATATAGAAGAGCCAAACGGAAATATTGGCGAACCAGTTTCTGAAGTAACAAATCCAAAATAATCTTATAAAAGATAATTCTAAAAACGCAACTTAATTAGTTGCGTTTTTTTTTGTTTCTATAATTATTATTTACTCTATTTCAATTGTTTAAATTTTATAATTAAAGAAATTAACGATTAACATCTATAACATTATTTTGATAAATAATAAGCTCATATTAGTTTTTCCTAGAGGTATAGATCGATCTGGCAACGTTGGAAATGCTTCGGAAAAATGGACTTCAAAATACGGAAGTGTAATTGCAAGTGCTTGGGACATTGCGACAACAGATGGCATGAACGAAAAAGGACTTGTTGCGAATGTTTTGTGGTTAGTAGAAAGCCAGTATCCTCAATTTAATCCAAAAGGAACAAAGCCAGGTGTTACAATTGCAGCTTGGGCACAATATGTTTTAGATAATTATGCTACAGTAAAAGAAGCTGTAGATGATTTGAGAAAAGAAAAATTTGTAATTGTTTCTGACTACATTCCAGGTACTCAAAAATTTACAACTTTACATCTTTCAATTTCTGATGCAAATGGAGACAATGCAATTTTCGAATATGTAAACGGGAAATTAAAAATACACCATGATCCTTCTTATACAGTAATGACAAATTCTCCAGTTTTTGATGAGCAATTAGCAATTAATCAATATTGGAAAGGGATTCCAGGAACAATTATGTTACCAGGAACTAACAGAGCTGCTGATCGTTATGTAAGAGCATCATATTACATTAATGCAATTCCGCAAACCGCTGATACTCGCACTTCTATTGCAAGTGTTTTTAGTGTTATCAGAAATGTATCGGTTCCGTTAGGAATTTCTTCAGAAGCAGAACCTAACATATCGTCTACAAGATGGAGATCAGTTTCTGATCATAAAAATCTTGTTTATTACTTTGAAACTACAAAAACTCCAAATACATTTTGGGTTGATTTAAAGAAAATTGATTTTGGTAAAAATGCAAAAACAAAACGATTAAGCGTAAGTAAAAATGAAACGTATGCTGGCGAAACTTCACAACTTTTTAGTGATACAAAACCATTTACATTTGTTGGAATTTAGATCGAAAAATTAATCAATATTTTTCTTGCAAATAGTTCTAAATCAACATTCAATATGATTGCCAATAACAAACATTTTATATCTGCCTTTTTATTATTAGGATCTATTGTTTATGCTCAAAAATCAAATGATACAATTGATATTTCGATAAGACCTTACACTAGTTTGAGAGGTCATCTTGCTGTGCATGATAAAGTAATGGAGCTACAAGAAAATGCCTCTCGTGCTGGAATTGAAATTAATCTAAAAAAAGGAAATATTGCATTTGTAGCTGGTATTGAACTCCAAATAAATATGTTCAAAGGTAACTCGTCGTTTAATGTTGATGGAAATTTAGATAGTGATCTTTTGACAATTGTTTCAGAACAAAAACAACAAGTTTTTGGTAATCGCTTGGGTTACTTAGGTATTGATTTGTCTAAATATGGTAAAATAACATTTGGTAAACAATGGAGTGTTTACCGTGATGTTACAGCTTATACAGATCGTTTTAATGTATTTGGAGGACGCGCTTCTGCAACTTTTACAGGTGGAACAGATGGTGGTTTGCTAGGAACAGGACGAGCAGATCAATCAATAATTTATAGAAATAAAATTAAAGCTTTTCAATTTGGTGCTCAAATCCAAACAAAAGGTGGAAATGATGATAAGATTATTGATGGTTTTGGTTTTTCAGCTCAATTAGAATTAAATCAAAATATTAGTATTGGAGCTGCATTTAACCGTGCTTTTATAGCTCAAAACTTAATTGATGATAATCATATCTTAGGTTTATCAGGACATCCAACTTTTTATTCAATTGGTTTAAAATATACGAGTAAACAATTTGATGTTAGTCTACTTGGAATTTTACAGCAAAATGGTGATTTTATACCTATTTCATATCAATCTGAAAATACAATTAATCCTTCATATGTTTTTGATGCAAAAGGTTTTGAGACAGCGTTGAAATATAAACTAAATAAATTTTCAATTTTAGGAGGTTATAATTTATATGTTCCTGAAACAAAGAAATCTGTAGAAAATATAATCATTGATAAAAATTTCAGACGAAGTGATTTCATTACAGGATTAGAATATTATCCGATGAAATATGTACAATTATATACAGAACAGCGTATCTCTTTTGGTAAAAATTATGTTGGTAAAAAAGAACAAAGTGTTTTTACATTGGGAATGAAACTAGATTTATCTAGACAATTTAATAAGAAACTTAACCTATAATAAAACCATAACTAACTTAACTTTTCTCTCTATTATTTGAAATAATTAATAAAACGAAACTTTAAAAAATTATGTTTAACTTTTTTCAAAAAAGCACATTTTTAATTCTATTAGCATCAAGTACGCAAACATTTGCTCAAGACTCAATTCAGCCAGATGATTCTTGGCATTTCAAAGTAGAGCCAAATATGATGTTGCCTCATATGAAAGGAAAAGCGAGTGTTTCTCGACTTCCGAATGTACATGTAAGTCAATCCCCTTCAGACTTTTTTGAGCATTTGAAATTTGCTGGAATGTTAACTTTTGAAGCCGAAAATAAAGATTGGGTGATTACATCTGATATTATTTATGCTTCTTTAGCTGCAAATGTTAAAAAAGACCCTTTAGTTTTGGATGGTAAATTAACAGCAAAACAATTCTCTTTTGAAGCAGGTTTATTGAGAAAAATTACACCTTGGCTAGAAGCTGGTATTAGTATGAACCTTGTAAATATTAAATCTGGATTTGATGTAAATCTAATCAATCCAGTTTCTTTAAAACCAATGCATTTAGATCGTAGTATTTCTAAAACTTGGGTAGATCCAATGTTAGTTGCAAGAACAAGAAGTTTACCAAACAAAAAGTTTTTGTATAATGTTTCTGGAGAAATTGGAGGATTTGGAATCGGATCAAAATTAGCATGGCAATTAGAAGGATTGGCTGGTTATCAATTTTCTGATTTATTTTACGCAATGGCGGGCTATCAAATCATAAGTATGGACTACGAGAAAGGAAGTAACAATTCCAACTTTGTTTATGATATGGATATGTTTGGACCAATGATAAAAGTTGGCTTTAACTTAAAATAATAACCTTAAAATAAATATATTATGAAAAAATTATTTGTATTATGTGCTTTTACAAGCATATTATTCACAGCTTGCGAAAAAAAGACTGAAAGTACTCCTACCACTGAAAATAAGTCATCACAAAAAATCGATGATTCTACTTCTCAATCTGCTTTAGATTGGGACGGAACTTATGAGGGCGTGATTCCTTGTGCTGATTGTGAAGGAATTAAAACAGAATTAACCTTAAATCAAGATAATACATATGGTAATTCAATTTCATTAAAAACAAAAGACGATGAATATAAACGTTATAAGGTTGGAGAGAATATTTTATTCCAATTAGATTTAGAAGGAAATGAAATTACTGGAGCTTTAGCACAAAATTATCAGTTAAAGAAAAAATAAATAAGATAGATAAGAAAACGTAACCAAATATGGTTGCGTTTTTTTACTTTTATAAAAAATAAATTAGAAATGACTTTCAATTCACCAATCATATCAACACAAGAATTACATGATAATCTAGATCTTAAAAATTTAATTATTTTAGATTGTACGATTGATAAAGTTGGACAATCAATAAAAGATCAAGAATTAAAATTAATTCCGAATTCTATTTTCTTTGATTTGGAAGGAAAATTTTCTGATCATTCTTCGCAATTTCCTCATACACTTGTTGATGAAAAAACTTTTACAAAAGAAGCTCAAAATTTGGGCATTAATCAAAATTCTATCATCGTTTGTTATGATCGTTGGGGAGTTTATTCGAGTCCGAGAGTTTGGTGGATGTTCAAAGCAATGGGACACAATGAAGTATATGTTTTAGATGGCGGATTACCTGTTTGGATGGATAATAATTTTGTCACAACTTCTATTTATTTTCAATCTACTGTAAAAGGTAACTTTATTGCTGATTTTCAATTAAATTGGTTTGCCTATACACAAGTTATATTAAATGCAATAAATGATGATTCGAAAATAATTATAGATGCACGATCAGAAGGGCGTTTCAAGGGTACTTCTTCTGAGCCAAGACAAGGTTTACGAAGCGGACATATTCCAACTTCTAAGAATTTATTTTTTGAAAATGTTTTGGCTGATACAACATATAAATCAAAAGAAGAACTGAAAGCAATTTTCGAAAAATTGACAGATTCATCCAAAGAAAATATTTTTTCGTGTGGTTCTGGAGTTACAGCTTCCATCCTAGCCTTAGCTTCGACAATTGCAGGTTTTGATAAGGTAAAAGTTTATGATGGGTCTTGGTCTGAATGGGGCGCTGACGAAAATTTACCGATTGAAAGATAGTTTAAAACTATTTTGCATGATTTACAAATCCGAGTTTTTTACTCGGATTTGTAAATTTTAAGCTAAATGTTTTTATTTTTTTGGTAAGAAAACTTCCGCCATCATACAGCGAGCGCTTCCTCCTCCTAATTTTTCAATCAAATTTATCTTAACAGGTAATATTGGATTATAAGCCTCAATTTTAGAAATTTGTTCTTGATCAAGAGAATTATAAGCTATTTGTGACATCACTAAATATGATTGTCCTAAACCGCCAACTTGCAACATATTTCCTGCAAATTGATGCATTTGCGCTTCTGTGATTGCAATAATCTCTTTTCCAGCTTCTAATAAATACTCACAAACTGTTTTCTTTTCTTTTTTATCATCGATAGAATCCAAACAAATAATCGCATACTTATCTGCAATACACATCATTACATTTGTATGATAAATTGGTTTGCGTTCTCCATTTACAGTTTGATTCGCATGAAAAATAACTGGCGTATATTCTAATTCCTCACAAAATTCAATCAATAAATCTTCATCAGTTCGTTGAGAAATACATGCATAAGCCAATTCATGTTCGCGATCAAGAATAATACTTCCTGTTCCTTCTAAGAAAATTTCGTCTTCTTCTGCCGATGTAAAATCAATCACATCATCAATATGAAAACCTTTTTCTTCCAACAAACTCAATACATCTTCTTCACGACGCTCTTGTCTCCTATTTTTTGCAAACATCGGATACAATACTACATTTCCGTTATCGTGAAATGAAATCCAGTTGTTTGGGAAAATTGAATCTGGTGTATGTGGCGAAGCAGTATCTTTGATTGTGATAACATTTACACCTTTCGAACGCAAAGCAGAAACCATTCCTTGAAATTCTTCTAATGCTTGTTTCTGAATATCTTCTTGAGAATCTGTCGTTTCTGTTTGGAAATAATTGTTAACAGCGGTTTCAGGATTGTAATAAAAAGCTGTTGGCTCAACCATCAAAATAGTTGACGTATATTGTTTTTGTTTCATGTTATTTTCTAATTAATGCCATTGTAGAACATCTTAGTAAACCTCCCATTTTAGAAACTTCGCGGTAATTAATTCGTTCCACTTTTATGTTCCATACATTTTCTAAATGATCATTTAAACGTATAAAATTTTTCTCAGAAACAACAACTTCAGGAGAAATTGAAAACACATTTGGATTCATCCAATACATTTCTTCTTTTGTTACTTCGAATAAATTTTCTTTTCCAAAAATATCGACAATTTGCTGATATTCATTCTCAAATAAAAAGCCATCTTTGTAAATAATTGCTTTGTCTTTCCCAACAGGATTGAATGTGCAATCTAAATGTAAAATTCCTTCATATGGATTTTCATCATTCTTTTTCAATTCAAAATCCAAGACTTTTTTATTCGGAAATTTAGCTTTGATATACTCTACAAACTCAACATTTGTACGTCCTGTTTTATAATTTTTGAAATCTGCTTGTTTGTACGTTCCAACAAAAATAAAATCGTTATACAAAATCACATCGCCACCTTCTACATAAACTTCTTCTGGTAATGCATTGATTTTATTTCCTTTAAATTGACGTTTTATTTCGCGATACGCTTGCAATTCTTCTAAACGATCTGGAATAATATTCGCGATAAAGAATTCATCATCAATTACAAAACCGACATCTCGAGAAAAAACTTGGTTGCAATCTTCGATCAATGTTGGACGTAAAACTTCAACATTATACTTCTTCAAAACTTGTTCAAATTCTGACATTTCCGCAATCAAATCTTCTTCTTTTGGATAATCGTTATTCTTTACGGTTTCATAAGATTTGGCATCGAACGTCTGATCAAGTGTTGGATTAGCTCCGTTAGATTCTGCTCGACCCAAGACTACAGTTTGCAGTTGAGCCGTTTCATTCTGTACATTTAATCGCATAATTTATTGTAGTTTTTAATTTTATGTTCCAAAAAAAATCCCGCAATAGCGAGATTTAATTTTGTATAAATATACATTTTATTTTTGAATTCCTAAAGCTTTCAAACCATTTACTGTTGCAATATTTGAAAGTTGTTCCACATCATAAAAGTGACAAGACTCTAGCATTACTCTCAATTCTGTAAGTAAATGACCATCAGAAAAAGGTTTATAAATATCATTAATATTATCTGTTCCGAAGGCAACGTTAATTCCTCTTGGAATCATTTCATCAACTGGCGTTACCGAGTTGTGCGAAGGCGCCAAACGCTCTGTACGATTGTGATCTATCCAAGCAGTTGGACAAGAAACAATGTGCATATCTGCTTTTTTAATTAAATCATATAATTCGTAACGATATTTTCTTGGATGAGCCGCTACAGAAATTGAGTGAACCGCAGAAACTTTTCCTTGCATTCCGTGTTCAATCGTTTTCAAAGCTAATTGTTCCGTTTCTTTTTCTTCGTCTGTGTTAAATTGATCAACATGAACGTGAACCAATTTATTTTTTGCTTTTGCAGTTGATAATAAAATATCTAAATGCTCATCTTCTCGACCGAAATCTTTTGCAGGTAAACCTCCGATAATATCCACAAAATCAGAAGACATATCAAACCATTCGCGCGCTTTAGGATCAATAACCCCTTTCAACACTTGGTTTGCAAAACGCATTTCGATGTCTTTTCCGTAATTATCTTTTAAGCGTTGAGCTGCTTGTATACTACGATCTTCAATTACTTCATCTGCATCAATAAACGAACCAATTGCTTGACAACCTTGCTCTAACATGAAATTAATTGCTTTTTCCATTCGGAAATAAATATCATCAACAGATGAATTGCGTTTCATATCATCAACTAAATGCCATTTTTCTTTTAGGTAAGAATTAGATAATGCGAAAGTGTCCGAAGTCAATGAATAAGCTCTGTCTAAGTGTGAATGCGTATTAACCCAACCTCCTTTTTCGTTGATTTTTTCAAGTACTTCTTCAATTGGATTATAGTTTTGTTTGTTCATCGTGAGTTTGTTTGTTTTCGGGATGTAAAATTAATAAGATTATTCAAGAGAAATGAAGCGATATTATCAAAAAGATTTGTGTAACTTTGTGCCTTTGTTAGTAACATCAGCGAATAATAAAGTCCAACTAAATGTTGGACTTTTTCTATTTATGATTCTTTTTGTTTTTTCAGAATAATTTCAATCTTGCCATTAGGATATTGTTTTTTATCTGTTTTATTTACAGTAATATATTTTATATCATCTGGATTCATTTTAGTGAAAACACTTTTATCTACTCTTTCTCCATCCACAAAAACTGCTGGATCATTTGATTCTTTAATAACCGAACTATCAAAAATTCCTTTACGTGGAGATTCATTTACATCTTGAGCAAAACTCATCATTGGAAGAAATGCAAAAGCTAATAGTAATTTTTTCATAAATTGTTAATTTACATAAAGTTAATTAAATATTTTATAAAAACTAATTTTTATATGTTCGTTTTACAGATTGTATTCCTTCAATATTCTTTAATTCCATCATAATTTTTTCTAATTCGGCTTTATTTTTAACAGAAACTGTAATCTTTCCATCAAAAATACCTGCATCCTCAGATAAATTAATACTATGCATGTTCAACGAGTTATTTTTTGAAATAACTAACGTAATATCACTCACCATTCCAGCTCGATCCAATCCTTGTAGCTCAATCAACGCTTTGAACTCTTGTTGAGAAGAATCAATCCATTTCGCTTTTATAATTCTGTAGGCGTAATTTGCTTGTAACGAAACTGAGTTTGGACAATCTACCTTATGTACTTTTATTCCTTTTGAAACTGTGATAAAACCATATACTTTGTCACCTGGAATTGGATTACAACAACTCGCTAATTCGTAATCTAAACGCTCTTCATCATTCCCAAATACAAGACTATCTAATTTCGTTTTGTCGACAGGAATATCATCTTTTTTAGTTGTATTGAATGTTGATTTTCTGAAACGGTTAATCAACCCTGTGAAGCCAGTATTTCGTTCTGCAAATTTGCGTAAATCGTTGTTGTCAATAATTCCCATTGCAACATTATAGAATACATCTTGACTCGAACTTAACTTAAAGTATTGCTGTAACTGATTAGTTGTATTATCATTAAAATCAACCTTTAAGTGTCTTAATTTTCGTTGAATAATTTCTTTTCCATCTTCTGCAACTTTACGTTTATCCGAGTTTAAAGAAGCTTTAATTTTACTTCTAGCTTTACTCGTTACAACATATTCTAACCACTCTAATTTTGGTTTTTGTTGCGTTGAAGTAATAATTTCTACTTGATCTCCACTTTGCAATTGATGCGACAAGGGATACAATTTACCGTTCACTTTTGCACCCAAACAATGGTCACCAACATTGGTGTGAATAGAGTAAGCAAAATCCAACGAACTCGCTCCTTTTGGTAACGAATGTAAATCTCCTTTTGGTGTAAAAACATAAATCTCTTTGGAGTACAAATTGAATTTGAAATTATCCATAAATTCAATCGCATCCTTTGTATCTTCTTGCTCTAACATTTCACGAACTTGATGAATCCACTCATCAACTTTCGTTTCGTCGTCCGATACATTTTCTTTGTATTTATAGTGTGCTGCAATACCCATTTCGGCAACTTCGTCCATTCTTTCGGAACGAATTTGTACTTCTACCCAACGTGCTTGTGGTCCCATAACCGTTGCGTGAAGCGATTCATAACCCGTTGTTTTGGGTTGAGAAATCCAGTCGCGCATACGTTTTGGATTTGGAATAAATAAATCCGTTACCAACGAATAAATTTTCCAAGCTAAGAATTTTTCATTCTTTTTATCCGAACGATAAATTACACGAATCGCAAACAAATCAAAAACTTCCTCGAAAGGAATTCCTTGATTAATCGTTTTTCGATAAATTGAATTGATTGATTTTGAACGACCTTTTATCTCAAATTCTAAACCTTCGGCTTCAAGTTTTTCTGAAATAGTCTTACAGAAATCATCAATGTATTTTTTTCTTTCGGCTTCAGTTTCTGTTAATTTATGTTCAATATTAAAATATGCATCTGGTTTAGTGTATTTCAAACTCAAATCTTCTAGTTCAGATTTGATGTTATACAATCCCATTCTGTGAGCCAAAGGCGCATATATAAAAATAGTTTCGGATGCTATTTTTAACTGTTTATCCTCTCGCATACTTTCTAACGTACGCATATTGTGTAAACGATCGGCAATTTTGATCAAAATCACACGCACATCTTCAGATAAAGTCAGTAATAATTTTTTATAATTTTCTGATTGTATCGAAACATCTTGCTTGTTTAAGACCGCAATTTTTGTTAATCCGTCTATAATTTTTGCAATCTTTTTTCCAAAAAGTTTCTCAATGTCTTCTAACGTATATTCTGTATCTTCTACTACATCATGCATTAAAGCCGCAGAAATTGATGTAGCGCCAAGCCCAATTTCGTCAGCAACAATTTTGGCAACAGCAATCGGATGATAAATATATGGTTCGCCTGTTTTTCTGCGCTGATCTTTGTGCGCATCAACAGCCAAATCAAAAGCTTTACGAATCAGCTTTTTATCTTCATCTGATAAAGTGACATATGTATTTTGAAGCATCTCTTTATAACGTCTCGTTATCTCAATGTTCTCTCTCTCTAATTGTTCGTCTGTAATAACATGAGGCGTATCCATCTTTCTTATGTTTTTGTTGATTTAGAAAAAAGCTTTAATTCCCTTTATTTATCTGCTTTCTTCGAAGGATTAAATATACAATATTTTATTTTTTATTGACTATAATATTCAACTGATTTTATCACGTTTTTTAAGTCTTTATTTTTAATCAATCTAATTTATAACGTACTTTTTACACTATTAATTTAATAATAAAAGTTGATTAATATAATCTGATTTTATCAATTTACAATTATATACTACTTTTTATTGTATAGTTGATAAATAATTAACTGTCCTAAAACAAACATTTTAAACTTTATTATTAATTCTAAACATTTTTCTAACTTAACAATACAAATAAAACACAGCACACACATAAATGGATTACAAAACTTTATACTCAAAAAGTATTGAAGAACCTGAACTTTTTTGGAAAGAAGAAGCGCAGAAATTAGCATGGTCAACTTACCCTGAACAAATCTTAAAACAAAATGAAAACGGATATTATTCGTGGTTTGTTGACGGAAAAATAAATATGAGCCGTTTGGCTTTGGAGGAAAATATAAAAGCTGGACGCGGAGAACAATTTGCTTTAATTTACGATTCTCCTGTTACAGAAGTTGTTCAAAAAATTACGTACAATCAGCTTTTAGAAAAAGTAAGTCGTTTTGCAGGAGGTCTTACATCCTTAGGATTATCAAAAGGTGATACAGCAATTATTTATATGCCTATGATTCCAGAAGCAATTGTTGCGATGCTTGCTTGTGCGAGAATTGGTGTAATACATTCTGTTGTTTTTGGAGGTTTTGCAGCGCCAGAATTAGCTATTCGTATTGATGATGCTCAACCTGATGTTATTATTTCTGCGTCTTATGGAGTAGAAATTAATCGTCAAATCAACTATAAACCATTGATTGATGAAGCAATTGAATTAACACTTTACAAACCAAAAAACATTGTCATTTTTGAACGTCCAAATCACACCGATGATTTATCAGCAGAAAACGTTCATACCTATGATGAAATGTATCAACATCAACCTATAGAACCTATCGAAGTTCCAAGTACACATCCATTATATATTTTGTATACTTCTGGAACAACTTCTACGCCAAAAGGTGTCGTACGCGATACAGGAGGTTATGCAACTGCACTAAATTCGACAATGAACTATTTTTATGATTTAGAACCAGGTGATACAATTCTTACTGCAAGTGATATTGGTTGGGTTGTTGGACATTCCTATATCGTTTATGCGCCGTTAATTTATGGTGTTACAACGGTTATTTATGAAGGAAAACCAATCAAAACTCCTGACGCTGGAGCTTTTTGGAGAATGGTTGAAGAACATAAAATCAAAAATGTTTTCACAGCTCCAACAGCAATTCGAGCAATTCGAAAAGAAGATCCAGAAGGAAAATTATTCCAAAAATACGATACGTCAAGTCTGAAACGTTTATTCTTAGCAGGAGAACGTTGTGATACATCTACTTATTATTGGTTAAAAGAAATTTCAAAATTACCCGTTATTGATCATTGGTGGCAGACAGAAAGCGGCTGGCCAATGTTAGGAATTTGTGTTGGAATCGAAAATATAATGCCTGAACCTGGCGCAGCTGGATTACCTGTTTTTGGGTATAATATAAAAATTGTAAATGAAGAAGGACAAGAAAATGATATACGAGAGGAAGGTTCTATCGTGATTCAGCTTCCACTTCCTCCTGGTTGTATGACAAGTTTATGGCGAAATGAACACCGATTTATAAAAGGTTATTTTCAACAATTTCCGAATCATTATTTAACTGGTGACGGAGGTTTTAGAGATGAAAATGGTTTTGTATTTATTACAGGTCGAACTGATGATATTATTAATGTCGCTGGTCATAGGTTAAGTACTGCAACAATGGAAGAATTGGTTTCTTCTCATCCTGATATTACAGAATGTGCGGTTGTGGGAATTAAAGATGAATTGAAAGGTCAAATTCCAATAGGTTTGATTGTTACAAAAGAAAACGCATCAAAATCGGAAGAAGAAATCGAAAAAGATTTGATTGCTTTATTACGCAAAGAAATTGGCGGAATTGCCTGTTTCAAAACATCTATAATAGTTAACAGACTACCAAAAACACGAAGCGGAAAAATATTACGCAAAACTTTATCTCAAATTGCAGACGGAACACCATTCACAATTCCATCTACAATTGATGATGCTACAGTTTTAGATGAATTAATTCACGAATTTTCAAGAAGAAACGTAGGTCTAGCCTTTGCGATTTCGTCAATATAATCCATTTTATTCATTCACTATTTCAAAAGCAGTAATTCCTACTATTACTGCTTTTTTTATTCATTTTTACATAAATTTGAATTAGAAATATCATTCAATGCCAAATCAATCCAAATCATTAGAAGATGTGCACGAAAGTGTTCAAATCAAAAAAGGAAAGTTTAGAAAAATCCTAAGTTTTTTTGGACCTGCCTACTTAATAAGCGTTGGTTACATGGATCCGGGAAACTGGGCAACCGATTTAGCGGGTGGTAGTCAATTTGGTTATACTTTGATTTGGGTTTTGTTGATGAGTAACATTATGGCTTTGTTATTACAAAGTTTGTGTACACGTTTGGGAATTGTTCGACGAAAAGATTTGGCGCAATGCAACCGAGAAACTTATCCAAAAGGAATGAATCTCGTCTTGTACATTTTAGCCGAAATAGCAATTGCAGCCTGTGATTTAGCAGAGATTTTAGGTATGGCAATTGGTCTAAATTTACTTTTTGGAATTGATTTAATTTATGGTGTTTTAATCAGTTTCTTAGACACTTTTCTTCTACTTTATCTTCAGAAATTAGGCATGCGAAAAATGGAACTTTTCATTGTTGGTTTAATCACAATGATTGGTTTATGTTTTTTGACGGAAATGTTTTTAGCAAAACCAGATTTTGGAGAAGTTGCAAAAGGATTTATTCCATCTATTCCAAATAGCGCTGCATTGTACATCAGTATTGGGATTATCGGCGCAACTGTAATGCCGCATAATCTTTATTTACATTCTGCACTCGTCCAAACGCGGCAAATAAAACGCGATGATTTTTCAATCAAAAAAGCCCTCAAATATAACTTTTGGGATAGCGCAATTGCTCTGAATTTAGCCTTCTTTGTCAATGCTGCAATCTTAATTTTAGCTTCATCCGTATTCCATAAAAACGGCTATCACGATGTTGCAGAACTGAGCGATGCTTATAGATTATTGGGGACAACTTTAGGAACAGATTTGGCTCCAAAATTATTCGCAGTTGCTTTAATTTTAGCTGGACAAAGCTCTACAGTTACAGGAACTTTAGCTGGACAAATTGTGATGGAAGGATATTTACATCTACGTATTAATCCTGTTTTGAGAAGAATTTTGACACGATTATTAGCCGTAGTTCCAGCAGTTGTAGTCATTCTTATTTTTGGAGAAAAAGAAGTCGGTTCTTTACTAATTTTCAGTCAAGTTATCCTAAGTATGCAATTGGCTTTTGCGGTAATTCCGTTGATTCATTTTGTGAGTGATAAAGCGAAAATGGGGAATTTTGCAATCAATACAACAACCAAATTTTTTGCATGGACAATCGCTTTTATTATTTCATTTCTGAATGCGCAATTGGTGTATGAAGAAGTTAATAAATGGATGGCAAATAGTGAATCTTACACTTTAAATATTTTTCTTATAGCGTTAGAAATAGGACTTTTAGTTTTATTATTGCTGACATTTTTTATTCCAATTATGTTGAAGAAAAATGAAGAACATCAAAAGGAAATTCATGAACCATTTGAGAAGTTTACGTTAGAAGAAATTTCGAATCAACATTTCAAAAAGATTGTTGTTGCGTTAGATTTTTCGAAAACGGATAGAAAAGTGATTAATTATGCGACACAATTAGCTACTACAGAATCTACCATTATTTTGGTTCATATTGTCGAAAGTGCTTCTGCAAAATACACGGGAGAGCGTACGAATGATGAAGAATCTCTGTCAGATTTGAAACGTTTAGAACAATATGCAGAGATCATTCGACCTTTGTTTAATGAAACTAAAATCGAATTAGGTTACAATAATCGAATCAATTCAATTGCTGAAATTTGTAAACGAAATCAAGCAGATTTGTTGATTGTTGGTTCGCACGGACACCGAGGTTTTATGGATTTTATTTTTGGAGAAACGATTAATAAATTAAGGCATCGCGTTAATATTCCGGTCTTTATTGCAAAATAATAAAAAGCCATTCAGAATTTTTCTGAATGGCTTTTTGATTAGATTAAAATATAAAAATTATTTGATCGATAATAATTCAATCATTTCTTTATTTTCTTGTAAAATAGCATGATCTAAAGCAGTTTTACCATTGTTATCTTTAATGTTTAAATCTGCACCAGCTTCGATTAGTTTTTTGGCAATTTCGTTTTGACCAAATGTTACAGCAAAAATCAAAACAGAAGCTCCATTAAAATTCACTTGATTAACATCAGCCTTATTCGCAATTAGTAAATTTACCATTTCAGGAAATCCTCTAAAGGCGGCTCCCATCAACGCATTGTTTCCAGATAAATCTTGCGCATTAGGATTTGCTTCTTTTGATAATAATACTTTCGCAGCGTCTGAACTGTTATTATAAATCGCTAAAATTAAAGGTGTAAATCCACGTTGATTTGCTTCATTTACATGTTTTCCATTCGAAATTAGTTCTTCTATTTGCTTCACATTATTTTCTCTCGCCGCACTAAACAAATCTTGTGCATAAATTGAAGAAAAACTGAATAGAAATAAGGCTAAAAATATATGCTTTTTCATGATAATATTGATTTTATGAAAGTCATGGAGCCAAACTCAATCGACTCCAATCCAATAGATATTATTTTGGTAAATATTGCTTTACATCGTTCATAGAAGTATTTGTAGCCTTCATCAAACGTGTTCCATATTCTGTATTTGCATGGTAAAAATGTGCAATCATTTTATGAACAATTACTTTATTTTTAACCGAATTTAAAGCTCCAGATAAATTTTTGATTAAATTATCTTGATCTTTTTTAGAGAATGATTTGTACAAATCTCCAGCTTGTACAAAGTTATTTTCTTTATCAATGACATGCTGAGTTGTTATAGCTCCTGCAGGAAAAACAGATTTTGAATACTTGAATTTTGCATTATCTACAACCTCAGGAAGATTAGTTGAAGGTTGATAATTTACATCACCTTTTTGCTCACGGATCGACATATAACCGTCTTGATTATATGTTTTTACACTATTTTTTGGTGCATTAACAGGAATTTGTTGGAAATTACCCGTTAAACGATGACGTTGTGTATCAGAATAGGAAAACAAACGACCTTGTAACAATTTATCTTCAGAAGCTTCAATTCCTGGAACCAACGTAGCTGGAGCAAATGCTGCTTGCTCAACTTGTTGAAAATAATTCGTTGGATTCTCATTCAATGTCATTGTTCCAACTTTAACTAACTTTACAACAGATTCTGGCCAAATTTTCGTTACATCAACAGGATTGAAATCTAATTTATCAAAATCTTCTCGTTTCAATAATTGAACATATAAATCCCATTTCGGAAAGTTTCCTTTGTCGATTTCATTACGTAAATCTAATGTTGCATGTTCTATTTCAGTCGATTGAATTTTATTCGCTTCTTCTTGTGTTAAATTTTTCGTTTCTTGTTGAGGAACCCATTTGTATTTCACATAAGTTACTTCACCTTTTGCATTTACCCATTTGTAAGCATGTACACTATTTCCTTCCATTTGACGAAAATTTGCAGGAATTCCATAATCTGAAAACAACCACGTTAACATATGCGTAGACTCTGGTAAATTAGAGAAAAAATCAAATACACGATTTGGATCAGATGCGCCATTTGTTACAGGAGATGGCCTGAAAGCATGCACCATATCTGGGAATTTGATTGCATCTCGAATAAAGAAAACAGGTAAATTGTTTCCAACTAAATCGTAATTTCCTTGTTCTGTGTAAAATTTAACAGCAAATCCACGTGGATCACGATAAGTTTCTGGCGAACCTTGTTGATGCGTTACAGTTGAAAAACGTACAAATAATGGTGTTTTTTTACCAGCTGTTGACAAGAAATCAGCCATTGTCACATCAGAAAAATCTTTATCAGCTACAAATTCTCCGAAAGCTCCAGCTCCACGCGCATGAACAACACGTTCTGGAATACGTTCGCGATCAAATGCTGCTAATTTTTCAATTAAATGAATGTCCTCCAACAAAACTTGTCCGTTATTTCCGATTGTTTTAGAATTTTGATTATCTCCAACTGGAGCGCCTGTGTTTGTTGTTAATTGTTGGGCAAATCCAATCGTAGAAAGGAATGCTAAACTTAATACTAAACTTCTTTTGATCATAATTATAGTTTTATTCTTTATTTATCATTTTAAGACAGAGCAAAACTAAATCTGTTATAATTATAAATCAAATCTATAAAATCTATTAGATGTAATTAATTTTTATAATAATTATAACCCAATCCTTTACAAGGAAGAAAAAGGTGATATATTATTTCGCAATAAATGAATAAATAAAAATGATGAAGAATTTTAGAAATAAAAAAAAACCGCTTATTTAGCGGTTTTGAGAGATATTATTTAATTTTTTCTAAATCGTTGAAAAGACATAGAAGGTTTAATTTTTATCGATTCATTAGCGATTAATACCATTAAATTCAAGTGTTGATTAAATTTCCATAAAGAGTTTCCTTCAACCTCTATTCCTTGTGGAGTTCTGATAAGTTCTAAATTTGTGTACATCATAATCTATAATTTTTTGGTTGACGCTAATATTGTGTTAAAAACAATTTTTAATGTTAATTTCATTTAACACAACTGATAAAATTAAAAGTTTCTAATAAAATTCAGTATTTTGTATTTGTTTTTTAATAAACATAAATTATACCAAAAAATATACAAATGGTTTCCTTCATGTTAAATTTTAAGAAATTTGACTCCAGCCAACTTTATCTTTATGATTTTCAATAAAATATTTTTTTGTTGGCTCATAAATCGAAGAAGAAAGTGTTGGATCTTGTGAAAGAATAGCTTCTACACATTTTCTTGCAGCATACAAAACCTCTTTATCTTTCGCTAAATCAGCAATTTTAAGATTGAGAACTCCACTTTGTTGCGTTCCCATCATATCACCAGGACCACGCAATTCCAAGTCTACTTCCGCTACCTGAAAACCATCATTGGTTTCACACATTGTCTGAATTCTACGTTTCGATACTTCATTCAATTTCCCTCCCGTCATCAAAATACAATACGATTGTTCCGCTCCACGACCTACACGGCCACGAAGTTGATGTAATTGAGAAAGTCCAAAACGTTCAGAATTTTCAATAATCATCACCGACGCATTTGGGACATTAACACCTACTTCTATCACAGTTGTCGCTACCAAAATTTGAGTTTCATTATTTTTGAAACGATTCATTTCAAATTCTTTATCAGCAGGTTTTTGACGACCATGCACAATACTTATCGCATATTCTGGCAACGGAAAAGCACGAGAAATACTTTCGTAGCCATCCATCAAATCTTTCAATTCTAACTTTGCAGATTCTTCAATTAATGGATAAACCACATAAATTTGACGACCTTTCGCAATTTCATCTTTCATAAATTTGAAAACACTCAAACGATGTGCATCAGTTTTATGAAGCGTTTTAATAGGTTTTCGTCCTTTTGGTAATTCATCGATCACCGAAACATCCAAATCGCCATACATTGTCATCGAAAGTGTACGTGGAATTGGCGTGGCTGTCATCACTAAAATATGTGGTGGAAGTTTAGCTTTTCTCCAAATTTTTGCACGTTGAGCAACTCCAAAACGATGTTGTTCATCAATAATAGCTAATGCCAAATTCTGAAAAATCACATTATCTTCTAACAATGCATGCGTCCCAATAATGATTTTAAGGTTTCCATTTTCAAGGTTTTCTAAAATAGGTTGACGTTTTTTCTTTGTCACTGAACCCGTTAATAATTCAACCGAAATATCCAAACCATTCAGCAATTCTGTAATGCTTTCGTAATGTTGTTGTGCAAGAATTTCGGTTGGCGCAATTAAAGCCGCCTGAAAACCATTGTCGACAGCAATCAACATCGTTAATAATGCAACCATCGTTTTTCCAGAACCAACATCACCTTGCAACAAACGATTCATTTGCGCAGGTTGACGAAGATCAAAGCGAATTTCTTTCATCACTCTTTTCTGTGCATTTGTCAATTCAAAAGGTAAATATTCATTGTAAAATGTATTGAAATAATGACCAATTTCTGGGAAAGGATTACTTCTATTCTTTTGTTTATTGACTGCTTTTTGAGAGAGATTTGCAAGATTTAGAAAGAAAAATTCTTCAAATTTCAGACGACGAATTGCTGCATTTAATTCCGTTATATCTTTTGGAAAATGAATTGCTTTTAACGCATCATTTCTTCCAACTAACTTATAATGATCGAGAACATTTAAAGGTAAATTCTCAGGAATATCGATGTTTTCGGCAAAAAGATTCATCATCATTTTTTGAAGAACACGATTCGTAATTCCTTTTTTCGTCAACTTTTCAGTACTCGGATAAACAGGAAATAATCCAAGCGGAATATTTTTAGCGTCTTCAACTAATTCAATTTCAGGATGTGTAATACTAAAATTATTATTGAACACATTTGGTTTTCCGTAAATCACAACTTCTTTGAAAAGATCATTTCTTAATTTCTCCTTTTGCCAAGAAGAAACTTTAAACCAAACTAATTCTAAAGTTCCAGTTCCATCTTGAAATTTCCCAACTAAACGTTTTACTTTTCCTTGGTTAATTTCTTCTAAACTAACAATTTTACCTTTCAATTGTATTTCGGCTGCTGTTGATGAAATTTCTGAAATTTTATAGAATTTCGATTTATCAACATAACGAAAAGGAAAATGCTGTATCAAATCTTCGTATCTAAAAATTCTGAATTCACTTTGCAGTGTTTTAGCACGCTCAGGTCCAGCACCTTTTAAATATTCTATTGTTTTTTTTAATGGATTTTGATACATTTTTCTACTTTCGAAAGTCGCAATTTACCAAATTTTAACGATAAACAATGTCATCATTGTTACAAAATAAGCTCGTAGAATTGCTTTATATTTGTAACAAATTAGAATCAAATGAATTTAACAGAATACATCAACAAAGGTTTATCATACGAAGATTATATCACACGCGTTGAAGATGATTTGGAAAACGAAATCGAAAACGATGATCCGAAAGAATATGTACAATATTATGCTTTGGGATTGCAACGCATGAACAGAATTTTTAAAACATTCAGTTTAAATCCTGCTCAAGAAATACGCGTTAAATCAACTACAAATAATTTAAAATTATTAGTAATTACAGAAGGTTGGTGTGGAGATGCATCTCAAATTTTACCTGTTGTGGAGAAATTGGCAAATGCACTTCAAGTTTCGACGCATTATGTTTTACGTGATGAAAACATGGAGTTGATGGAAAAATACAAAACAAATGGTGCAGCTTCTATTCCGATTATTATTGGAGTGAATGATGAAAATGAAGAAGCTTTCCGTTTTGGTCCTCGTCCACAAGCTGGAATGGAAATGTTGGCGCGTTTCAAAAGTAATCCTGATACGTATTCAGCAGATGATTTTCACGAAGATTTACAAAAATATTACAACAATAATAAAGGTGAAGATATTGTAAATGAAATTTTAGATTTGATTGACGAAAACATCGGTAATTAATCATTTTTTTCTATTTGTTCAACTTGATATTTGTTCGCATCTTTGTGTAAGATTTTATTGAAAAAGAAAAATGAAAGGAAATAAGCAAATTATTTTTGCCATCGTTGTAGTTGTCGCTTTAGTCGCTATTATGTTTACGCCAATTGGTACATTTTTTAAAAGTAAAATGGAAGATAATAGCCACGTTGCTGGTTCTGATATAGAATTAACAGAAAGTGATTATGATATTGATTTAATTGGTCATAACGGCGCTGCGAATACAAACTTGATTGATTTCAAGAAAAGTGGTGAAGTTGTTTTCCTAAATTTTTGGGGAAGCTGGTGTCCTCCTTGTGTTGCAGAAATGCCAACAATTCAGAAATTGTATGAAGCAAAAGGACAAAAAGTAAAATTTGTATTGATTGCTATTCAGGATAAACCGACAGTTTTTAATCCTTTTTTGCAAAAAAATAATTATACAATGCCAGTTTATGTGCCAAATAGTCCAATTTCGAATAATATGTTACCAAAGGTTTTTCCAACAACTTATATCTTAAATAAAAAAGGTGAAGTTGTGTTGAAAGAAACAAAAACGAGAGATTGGAACGATAAAGAAATTAATGATTTATTAGATAAATTAATCGCTGAATAATTTTATTCAAAAACATAAAAAAGCCGTTATTAATTGATTAATAACGGTTTTTTTTATATCTGTAAGTTAACTCTCTTTTTAATTTTCTCTCATCAACGCTAATTGCAATAAAGCAGTTGTTGTATTTTGATTACGGGTTGTAGCACTTACATTTAGTAATTTTTCGAAAAAATTATTGGTCAATTTTGTTTTTCCATAACCAGAAGGACAATATAAATAAACAACATCATCAGCAACAAAATATTGTTCATCTTCAGTTTTTGAACTTTCAACTTTTTCAGTATTTATTTCCTCTGGTTTATTTGCCAAAAACGTATAATGCAAAAACTCTTTATCAATGCTCAAATCTTTTAAGAAAGGATTATTTTCAATAATGTTTTTTAACTTTTCGATGGTAAGAATCAAAACTGGAACTTCAAAAGATAGACTTTCTACAATTTTATCGTGAATTAAATCACCAATTTCTTTAATATCAGTCAAATTTGTCGAAAAAACAGCATTTCCACTTTGTACGTAAGTCGTCACATTTTCCAGTCTAAGTTCCTCCAAAAGTTTGGTCAAAACATCCATTTTGATGATTTTTTTACCACTTACATTTATACCTCTCAGGATTGCAATAAAAGTATTCATAAAACTATCTCTATTTACGAGAAACTTGGTTTAAAATTATGAAAATAAATATAATAGAAATTTTGAAACAAATCGCTCATTTGTTATGATAATTTTGATAAATTAGCATCATTCTGAATAATAAAAAAACTAATAAAACCTATGACTACAAACAGATTAGAAGCTTTTAGCGATGGCGTTCTTGCAATTATTATTACCATTATGGTTTTGGATCTGAAAGTTCCGCTTGGAGATGATATAATGAGTTTGAAACCTTATATCCCAAAATTTCTGAATTATTTGTTCAGTTTTATTTATGTTGGAATTTATTGGAACAATCATCATCATCTTTTTCAGGCAATTGAAAAAGTAAACGGCGGAATTTTATGGAGTAATTTACATCTACTTTTTTGGTTGTCTTTGCTACCTGTTTCGACTGGTTGGATGGGCGAAAATTACGACTCAACTTTTCCTGTTGCTTTTTATGGATTTGTCCTATTTATGAGCAGTGTAGCATTTATGATTATTGAAAAAATTGCTATAAAACAAGAAGGAAAGGAATCTGTTATTGGAAAATCTGTGAGTAGAAGTTTTAAAGAAATTTCTTCGAGTATTGGTTATTTGGCTGGAATCGGAATTTCATTTGTAAAACCAGAAATTGGTATTGTCATTTATGCTTTAATTGCTTTACTATGGCTAATTCCAGATAGAAGAATTGAAAAATCGATGCGATAATTATTGATAATTTTCCACAGAATCAATTAATTTTTGAAGAAGATTAGATGTAGAATCTTCTTCAAAATTTTTAAAAGATTGTCCTAACCATAAATTAGTAAACGCTGTATTTTCGTTCAATTTAGAAGCATTTCTCAACGGATTTGTTAATTTATTTTGATAAGGATAAGGTAAAACAAACTCAGAGTTTTCAAATAAATGAATAAATTCATTCTCAATTCCTCGTGCATATCTTCCAGAAAAACTTTTCGTCAAGATAATTTCACTTTCCCTTACATTTTTTAATCGTTCTTTTTCGAAGGATTTTAAAGCACTTTCATTGGAACACAAAAACAAACTACCAATCTGAAAAGCATCTGCACCCAATTGTTTAGCAGCCAAAAGTGTTTTCGTATCATAAATTCCACCAGCAAAAATCAACGGCTTTTTTACAACATCCTTTACTTGCGAAAACAATGAAAAGCCACCAATTTGAGGCAAAATATCTGGATTAAATGTTCCACGATGCCCACCTGCTTCAATTCCTTGTACACAAATCACATCAATATTCGATTTTTCCAATTGTATCGCTTCTTCCAGCGTTGTACAAGTCCCTATTAATGTCACATGATGTTCTTTAAGACGATTAATAGAATTATCGTCAAAATTGCCAAAAGTGAAACTCAAGATTTTGCACTTTTCTTGTAAAATTACTTCTATTTGTTCCTTATAACCATTTGGTTTTACAGCTTCAATCTCAGGAAAAACGATATCAAAGTTTTGTAGACGCGCAAGCTCAATTAACTTATTTTTTGTTGCATTATACTTTTGCTTTAATTCTGGTGTGATTTCAGGAATATCGTTCGCAAAAATATTGATAGCAAAAGGTTTATTCGTTAATTTTTTGGTTTGATAAATTCGCTTCAATGAATTTTCTGCATCCAAATCAGCAATTGGCAAAGAACCTAAACAGTTACAATTACTTGCTGCAGCAACCATTTCTGATGTCGTTACTCCAAACATTGGCGCTTGAATAATCGGATATTTTACGCCAAATAATGCTGTTAGTTCATTTTGCCAAATCATCTTTTTTTACTTTAATTTTCTTTCAATTTAGGCATAAAAACTTTTATCGCAGGAAGTAAATCCTCAAAAATTGGATTGTTTTTATTCTTCATAACCACTTCCAAAAACAACTTTAAACCTATTGCAAATTCTACTGATTGATTTTCATTTTCGAACGGATTTTTAGATTTTATCATTTCAATAATCTTAAAAATCTCATCATGATTCATAAAATCTAAAACGATTGGAGCCTGTAATGGTGCATCTTTGTCTAATAATTCGGTCTGTTCTAACGTTAATTTGTAGTGATTTCCTTTCTTTGTCATATATCTAATTTTTCCAAAAGTAACAGATTAGAATTATCAAAAATTAAAATGATTATTCGTTTAATTGATTGATTAAATCAATAATATTTATTCAAAAAAAGAGTCACATTTCTGCAACTCTCTTTTGTTATTTATCAACTCCTTGATTTACTTGCTTATGACGTTCATTCATTGCTTTCATTTCCGCCATAAATTCTTTGTCTGTCACAACTTTTCCCTTTGTTGGCAAAGTAATCACAATATCTTTATCTAAAATTTCGATTTCTTTCATTGTAAAAATAGCCTTGAACTCATCTTCTGACATTTCTGCTTTCACAATCAATCCTGGTAAATTTGCATAACGATAAGGACCATCTCTATAAGGTAAACTTGTTGTATACCACGCTATCACCTCTCTTCCTTCCTCATCTATTCCAACTGCTTTTGTCGCGTTATAACCTGCTATTTCTGTTTTTTCTTTTGTGATTTTCCATTGATAATCAAAGATTTTATCTTTAATCAAAAAGGTTTTCACTCCAAAATCTTTCACATTATAAAATTCGTTTTTTTCATAATCTTTATATTGTGGATTTGCTTCTGCAGCAATAATCATCTGCGCAATAGAATTGTCATTGGATTGATTATTATCAATTTTAATTTCAGGTTTGAAAGAAGACATTTTACCATTACTCTCCAATACAAATTTCACCGAAATTCCGCGATCTATTTCACTTTTGAAACTCGCTTGATACGCAGCAGGGATACTACTTTTGATCTTATCGAAATCTAAAATAAAATCTGTGTTGTAGATTACTTTTATGTTCTCCTTTTTGGCTTGTGCAAAAGAAATAATACACGAAATAGTTGTAAAACATACCGAAAATATAAGTTTTTTCATGTTATAATAATTTATGGTTTTGTTATTCTCAAAAGTAAAGAAACAAAGAAAATGAATTTGTTAAACATGACACAATAAATTATATCATATTCATAAAATATAATTTGAAAATTTAACAATTTCCTAAAATTGAGAATCATATAAATTGAAGGAATAAATATTACTTTTAAAAATATATTCACAACCAAAATTTATGAAATTACAAAAAGGAATTACAGGTTTTGACACCACTCCTAATTATACAACAGAAGATTTAGAGAAAATTCTGAAAGGAATTAAATATCCATTTACCAAGACAGAAGTTGTTCTGAAAATGAATGATTCTTCTAACTTTTATCAAATTAAAATTAATTATCAAAAGACAAAACAAGATTTTTATTTGATAGTAAATTCTACTTATTTAATCTTTGCTTGTGTAGAAAAAAATAGATGCTTCGATTTGAAATTTATTGACTTTCCTATTGAATTAATTTCACAATTAAAATCAGAGGTAAACTCCAGTTTAATCCTTCTAAATCCAAAAGAATTAAACAAAAAAGTAGACGTTTCTGATTTAGAATTATTAGGTGAATCAGAAATTAAACAGATCAATTATTGGAAAAGTAAAACACTGGGAGAGATTGTTTTCAATTGTTTTGATTAAACTTTTCGTTTAATAATTTTCTTACGTTTTCTTTTCTTAAAAATAATTCGAATTAGACGATAACCATATGTTACCTTTTTATTTTTTGTGATAATAGGAAATGCCATTGTGCACATCAACGAAATGCAAGCCGTTGTACCTAATGAACCTCCATAACCATTGAAAATTTTGCTCGTATAATGCAATAAAACTGCAAATAAAATTGGAGAAAAAACTAACGAAAAATAACTGATATTTATGGTTGATGATACCATTCCAATGAAAGTTCCGCCAATTACATACAACGGAATATTTTTGGTATAAAACTCTGGTAAAATTGTTGGAAAAAAATAGAAAAATCCACCGACAATCATTGCAATCATTGCAGAGGCACGAACTGGACCTTGTTTGAAACGAATGTTTAATTCATATGTTGTTAATGAAGCAATTATTGAAAACATCATTAATATTAAAAATTCAATAATCATTAGCCAATAATTAATTTAAACAACAACATACTCAACAAAACGCCTATAAATGCTAATGTTCCTAGCTTTCCACCCACACCAACAAATAAAGATTTTGTAGCAAAAAATAACAAGGCAGTAAAAACTCCAGCCGAAATAATCATCCAATAAACATACTGAAAATCAAGCGAAGTCATCCCAATGAAAGCACCACAATAAATTGGTCCTGCAATTTGTTTTAGATATTCTGAACGAGAATTAAACTTCGTTAAAAAAGAACCTAAAGTTCCTATAATTCCTGCAGAAAAAACACCGCCTAAACCTAATTTATTATTGATCAAATATGTAATTATTGCTGCAATAGGAATCCATAAAACCAAAGTTTTACGATCAAAAGAATATTCGTGATGATGCAGTGGAAACTTGCGGTAAACCACAATCAAAAGTAAACAAATTGCAGCAATAATGTAAGGAACAAGATAATGTTCTATTCTTTCGTTCATTATCGAAAATAAAAACAGAAACTGAATTATAAAAATAATCAGTATCGTGACAAATTTTATGATGCGTTTGGTTTGCACAATTATTTTTTGAAGTTGCAAAGTTAGTGACTTGTTTTAACAAAATAGAATAATTTTTATCAGTAAAGTTGTAAAAATTTCTTAAACTTAAGAACAATATGAAAACACTAGAAAATTTGAAATTTCAACATCATTTAACAAAGAATCTATTGAATGATGAATTTTAACAATTCGTGAGTTTCCACAAAAAATTCAGAATGAAATCACCTCTCTTTCAGAACCTAAATTCGAACAATAATATCGTTCTGAAGGCTGCATCAACGTTGGGTTACTTTGTTAAATTCTTTTGTTGAAAGTGATTGGGACAAAAAATTTCGTCATCAGTAAACAAATCTTGCGATTTATGCTTGGAATTGCAATCATCATTTGGCGCATATACAACAAGCTAATAAAAGTTAGTGTATCTTTGCAAAACATAATCTAACTCATGAAATACATCAATTATTTTCTATTATTTTTATCTACAATCATTAGTATTTTTCTGTTTTTTGTAAGCGCTAATCAAATTGAAGTTGTTCCGAATAAAAATGAAGGTTATAAAGGTGAACAAATTATGCTCATTGAAAAATCGAACGATATACAGTTTGTGAAAAATATAGCTGAAACTTCGGTAGATAAATATGATGGAATGTACAATCAATTATCTGATTTTGCAGCAAAAATGAATACGTGGATTATTTTATTATTTATTCTTCAACTTGCTATGGGCGTACTTTTCTTTCTACAATTTCGAAAAAATA